>CAZYAC010000195.1:3060-9625 GCA_964645475.1 uncultured Saprospiraceae bacterium
GAAAGAAATCTATCATCTTTAAGTTATTGACAGCTTATTTCATGAAAACTGATTTAGAATTTTTATTGAATATTCGACATTCAATCTTTTTCTCTTTTCTTCCGTTTACCAAAATATTTCTTATTAACCACTAAAAGACCAAACGACTCGCAGTCCTCTTTTGTTTGTATCGAGTGGTGCGCCCCATGGGCCCGTAAGATGGCACGGGAATACTTATTATCTAATTGACGAAACCACTTAAATCGTTGGTGGATATATACATCATGAATCAGAAAATAAATTAAACCATAAATTGAAATACCAACACCAATAAAAAATAACCAGCGATATGCTGGAAGAGAACCAATCATATAAGAAAGCGCACTGGGAATGGCAAATACCAAAAAGAAAAGGTCGTTCTTCTCAAAAAAGCCTTCCTTATGGTGTGGATTATGATGATCTTCGTGCCAGCTCCAAAGTAACCCATGCATGACATATTTGTGGGCAAACCAGGCCACAAACTCCATGGTCGCTACCGTAATCAGAACGATGAAAATATATAGTAAAGTCGTCATAGTTGTAAAATTCCAAAAAACAAAAACTGTAATATAAACAGTAGGATCGCCACTTTGTTGGAGGTTTTGCCAAGTAACTTAAAATAGGCGATCAACAATGGTAAAGCTACAAAAAACCACGCAATATAATTCTGTAAAGGAATGATATTGTCTTGCCAATTCCAGAAATGAAGGTCCATTGCTACCGGCTCTATTAAAACGTCCAAAAGGGTCATTAACATTGCTCCGAAAGCGGCTTTTATCCAAATATTTAACTCGGGTAATAGATAATTAACCGTAGATCCCGCACAGTAGACCAGCATAGTCCAGTTGACACCAATCATCAGCGGAGTGCCCCAGATTTTTGGACCCAGTACCGGGCCGTACTTATAATTACCGAAAATTAACCCAGTCTGTACTCCTACTATTTCGACCAGTACTCCTGTAGCAAAACACAGTGCTGCTAATTTCCAGAGCGGTGAGTAATCCGTTGGATGCGTCCAAAAAATCAATCCGATTGATAATAATAGGTTGATCGGTGTCAATAGGACGAACCGATCGTCAAAATTACCTGCGATTCCGATGATTCCAATAGTATAGACAATGATCAGAAATAGACTGACTAAGGTATTCTTTGATTTCAAGATGCTTGAATTAATTCACTAACTATTTTTCCAGATAACAAACATAATGGAATGCCCCCGCCAGGATGGACACTTCCACCACAAAAATATAGATTCTTTATCTTACTAGTAAAGTTAGGATGACGCAAAAAAGCGGCGAAAATATTATTTGAATTGGTGCCGTACAAAGCACCCTGATAAGAAGCTGTTTTGCTTTCTATACTTCGGGGGTCGAGCATGGATTCACAAACAATCAGGTCTTTTAAATTTACGTGGAGTGTCCGATCTATTTTTGCCATAATATTTTTTCGAGTCTGTGCGATCATGGTCTCCCAATCTTGTCCATTATTGGCAGGAACATTAACCATCGTAAACCAATTTTCACATCCGTCTGGTGCATCCGTCGCTACGTGTTTTTTTGAAATATTAATATAAATGGTCGGGTCCTCATCAATCTGCCCTGCATCAAGTGTCGCAAACTCTTTTTGATAGTTTTTACTAAATAAAATATTATGTAATCCCAAGTCTTTAAATTCCTTTTTTATACCCCAATAAAAAATTAAAGCGGAAGTAGAACGAGGCTGTGCCAAGGTACGATGTGGTTGCGACTGATTGGCCAATAATTTTTTATAAGTTGGAAAAATATCCATATTACTAATCACCTTATCATAGTGTTTATTTTGACCCTCGACTTGAATACCGATAACCCTTTTTTGCTCCACAAGAATTTTTTCTACTGGTTGATTAAAATGAAAACCAACGCCTAAATCCATCGCTAGTCGGTATAAGGCTAGGGTAATCTGGTGCATGCCGCCTTTGGGAAAAAACGCACCAATATTGTGTTCAAAATGTGGAATAATATTGAGCATGCCGGGTGCCTTATAAGGATTGGAACCATTATAGGTCGCAAAACGATCAAAGAGTTGAACGAGTTTTGGATGGCTTAAGCGGCGTTCATTATCACGGTGCATGGACTGAAAAACCGCACTGGTCAGCATAGGCAGTTTAGTTAAAGAACGAGCTACTTCTGAGCTAAACCAAGTGCTGGGTTTGTGTAGTGATTTTTCTAAAAAGGTAGTACCCGTAAGATGATATTTTTCGGCACTGGCAGCGAGGGTATCTCTGATTTCTGCGGCGGGAACGCCCAACTGTTTTTCTACTTCCTGAGCAAAGTCTTCTGCATCAGCGTATGCTTTTAGGCGAGTTCCGTCTTCCCAAAAATAATGACAAATGATGTCGAGTTGATCGTACTGAAAATAATCTGTGATGTTTTTCCCTGCTACTTTAAATAAAGCTTCGATATAAGAAGGCATCGTAAAAAGAGAAGGGCCGGCGTCAAACCGATAGTTCCCTACTTGGATTTCTGTGAGTTTTCCGCCGGGATAATTATTGGCTTCGTATACCATCACTTGGTGGCCGGTAGCTGCTAACCGAATAGCTGCGGATAATCCGCCAATACCGGCTCCGATGATACAAATTTTTGAATTTCCCATTAGAATAAAGTCTCTTGTAGGTATTACTAACCACGAAGATAGAAAACTTGTTTAAAACCTAAGGAAACATAATAAATGCCCAACTTTTAGCTCGCAGCGTATTCAGGTACTTTTATTTCTACGATGGGAAGTTCGACGAAAAATTTGGTGCCAACGCCTACTTCGGTTTCAAACCATATTCTTCCGTTGACTGATTCAATGATGTTTTTAGAAATAGCAAGACCAAGACCCGTTCCTGAATTTTTGGTGGTAAAGTTAGGGACAAACACTTTATCCTTTTTATCATCAGAAATACCGGATCCATTGTCGTGAACACAAACAATAGCAACCTCATCATCTTGCTTATAAAGCGAGACGGTAATGACGCCATTTCGATCTTCTGGAATGGCCTGAATGGCATTTTTAATCAGATTGTTAAATACCCTTACCAAATGATTTTTATCAGCAAAAACTACGAAATTCTCTTTGGGTACACTCAGCCTCATATCTACATTTTCACTACGGAAAAGATTGTAAACACTGGTCACGTGCGCATTGAGAATGATTTGCTGGTTTTCGGCTTGCGGCATTTTTGCAAAATTTGAAAACTCGGTGGCGATGTGGGACAAGTTATCAATCTGTTCAATCAAAGTAGCAGAAACTCTTTTCAGTAACGGCTCGACATTATCAGGACGCGATTGGAAAGCGTGTTGCAAATATTGGATACTCAACTTCATCGGCGTCAATGGATTTTTAATTTCGTGTGCTACCTGTTTGGCCATCTCACGCCATGCACCTTCTCGTTCGGACTGGGCGAGTTTTTGGACCGAAGAATCGAGTTGCCGGATCATTTTATTGTATTCTTTGATCAGGGCTCCAATTTCATCATCGCTTTCCCACTCTAATGGTGTATTGTTTTTTCCAAGTTTGGTTTCTTTTAGTTTTTCTCCAATCTTGGTAATATGTTTAGTAATAGAACGTGCGGTCCACATGGCAATACCACCTGCGATGAACAATAGAAATACATAGACATTAATTAAGGTACTCATAAAGAGCGTTACGTCATTGCTCATCTTACTTTGTTTAGAGTAGTAAGGGAGTCCCATGTATGCGACCGGTTTTTCATCGGGGCCGAGTAAAGAAACGTAAGCTGCTTTATATCTCAGGCTTCCGATGTGTTCTCCATCTTGTGTATAATGAGAGCGTCCATGTCGGGAGAGTGCTTGAAATGCCACTGAGCCCATCTGTCGGGAGATGACTTCTTTTCGGTATAAATCTTCCTCAGAAGAACCAATTAGGTTACCTTTTAGGTCATATAAATTGATGTCAATTCGGTGTGTTTCAGAAACTGGTTTTAGAATGGATTTTATATCGTTGACGTGTAAAAGCCTGGTCACGCTCATTCGCTCTATTTCTCGTTGAGCATCCGTGAGTACCGAACTGGCTTTTCTTTCTAATCTTTTCTCGTGGTATTCTTCGGAAGAATTTTTAAAGAACCAAGTGGTCGTAAATCCGATGAATAAAAATGAGAAAACGGTAAGCACTACTACTGCCAGTTGAATCTTATTTTTTAAAGAAGGGCTGCGAAGTAGATAGAAGTTGAAAGTGTTGGGTATGAATTTGAAAACAGTATTCAGACCCATAGCAATAAAAACAATTCCAATCATGAGGGTCAGCATGTAGGAGAACAAAGAAATCATTTTGATAATGGTCTCTCGGTCCCGGCCAATGATAACCACGGTTTTTTCGTCCTCAGACTGATAGATTATTTCTGTTCGATTGCCAATGGTCTGTTCTAGATAATCATCCGGACCAGGGAGTTTGTCGAGTGTAAGTATCGCTCCATAAATATTACCTTTTGAATCGAGTTGTTTATTATTATGATAAACTGCGAAGTCATATTTATTCAACCGTTGCAGTCGTTTGTAAGGTTGATCGACAAGCAATTCTGTATAAACTTTGGACTGTTCTTTTCGAGAACGGATGAACTCTAGTACCATTGTGTTCTCCTTAGCATTAGTGGTCCCTCTTGAAATGGGGATTTCGAGGAGATAAGACCAATGTTGTTCTTCAGAATTTTCGTAAAAATATAAATCAGCTCCCTCTTCTTTTATTGGTTTGGCTTTTTTCAATTTATCCTGAAAACTATTGTAGTCGCCCTGGAATTGTTCTATGGTAGGGGAGTTATCTTTATTGAAAACACTCAGTCTGTATTTATAATTATAAAAAAGGTAATTATCTGAAGCTAGGAAAAGATCTAGTTGATCTTCAATTTTTTTTGCTGGATTTTCTTTATCCTCGTTAAAAGGATAAGGAATAGCAATTTCATTACTAATTATCGGATCTTTTTTCACAAAACTCACCAAGTTTTTTAATGAACCTTCTGCGTATGGATCCCGCAGTTCCGAAAGCTCACGAGCATAATCAGATCGAATCGTATTATCCAAATACGAATTGTACATGAATAAAAGTACCGAAGGGAAAAATGCCAAAATTCCTAAAAGAAAAATGAAGTAAAGAAAATCGACATTGGGACGTTCTACAAAAAGATCAAAAAACATGATCAGCGTAAAAGAGATGGCAAATAAAATACCCCAGTGAATTAAAAAATTAGAGGCATAAAAAATCGGAAAAGCAATTAGATTGGCAAGACATAGCGCCATCAATCTACGCTGAAATGGAATTTGCATTTTCTTGACAATCAAAATCATCCGATGAGAAAAAACAAAAAGAGCTGTCAGTAATATCACTACCGCAACAATGGCAATAATACTTTTGGAATCTAAATTGAAGACATTATTAAAATCATAATTCAGACTAGAATTAAAGACAATCATTTTAAAAACTGCGGTCAGTGATAAAAAACTTAAAACGATAGAAAAATAACTCATGACCGTCAATCCAAACTGCTTGTTTTTACCTATCACCTTACTGCGTTGCATAGGGTAGGCTTGGTGAAAAAACACCATTAACCAAAGCAATAAACTTACATCGATAAACATATCTCCCAAAGAGTTCGTCCAAAGAGAATCAAATATTTTTTCAAAAAAAGGAAGCGCATTAAATCGATCTGTAAATCCGCCAATGATACTGACAAAACGTAAAGACAAAACAGTTCCAATCATGAAGGCGGCACCCATCCACGGTTTGTGTTTCTTAATTATTTTTAAAGTCGTAAGGTGAATGAAAACGCCGAGCATAAAGAGTCCCGTAAAGATCAAAAGACAAAGTAAGCGCTGATTTCGAACGTCGACTAGATTATCAGGAGCATCAAGAAAGAAGAGCCGTTCACCTCCTTTGTTGTTGATCGCATAATCCGTAAAATCATCTGACAATTCTACCATCTTAGGAATCTGATCATCTGCTACAAACTGATCTTTAATATAGTTACTGACCAGTTGATAATTATAGCGAATAGGAATCATCGCGTGAATGTTGTATTGCCCTAATTTTTCGTCAATACTGGTTTGGCTGGTCAACTGATAATAGCCATTGGAGTGGGTAATAAATTTACTAGTACGTTCTCCGTTATCATAACGGTATGCTTGAGCCGGTAGGGTAGAGAGATTGTTATTCCAAAAAACAATGGAATCTCCTTTGGTAATATAAATGGTGAAATTTTCTGCCGCTAATTGTTGAAGTCGCTCAAGATCTGCCGCTCTTTTGGAAACACTTTCGCTATCCGCTCCGGTGATCCGATAGATAAAATCTCGGTCTTCCATGATATCTTCCACCCGGTCTTCCTGTTGGTGAAGATGTGTTTCAATAATATTTTCATAAAGGGACAAACTAGTCTGCCGATCCGTATAAAAATCGTAGGCTGCAGCAAGAAAAAAGAAGAGAAAAGCCAGGGAAATTGATGTAAGTTGACTTCTGGTCATGGTAGTAGCTAATTTAGTAGGAATTCTTAGCGTTTTTCCCACAAAATTTAATCCAA
>CAZYAC010000196.1:0-9609 GCA_964645475.1 uncultured Saprospiraceae bacterium
GACTAAAAAAGTAGACGTAAATAATCTTTTTATTAATGATTCAATTGAAATAATAGTAAGTTGTGCTAATCCTAGCATAAGTAAAATTTCTAAGCATGAAGGTTTCTAATTAATTATGATTTTGAAGGCAAAATTTTTAGTTAAAAATTTTTCTAATGAAAAAGAAGACAGAAGAATTATTGAATGAGATGGTAAAACAACTAAAAAACAAAGAAGATTCCCGCTTGCTACACCCACTATGGCAAACTAAAAGCAGAGCGCTCGTTTAGACCTCTTGGTCTAGATACAAATAGCGATGGCACATAACATGGTACAACCACACAACCTACCTAGAAACGAAAAAAGAGTCTAGTCTGAAAATGACCAGGCTCTTTTTTTATCAACACCAATTTAGAAGCATCTAAATCAAAAACTAGAATGCATTAATTTCCTTTCACCCAATAACTTCCTATATCCTTAAACGCAAACTTCCCATAATCAACCCCAAAGCATCATAACGCTTTCAAAATTATAACAATATTTTTTAAATCAATAAAATCTATGTTATGTTTTGAAACAGCAGATCAACACAAATGTTAAAACAACATATTTTAACATATTAGGTCAAAAAATATTAATTTTTTATTATAAAATTTTCATGTTATTTTCTTGTAAATACAGAATTTTCACTAATTTTGCCTTTGAAAACACACGTTCCCACCCAAGTAAATAAACTCCAATTTAATTTTTTAACTCAAAAAACCTTACTATTATGCGAAAGCTTAATCTTTCCCTCATTCTATGTCTATTCATCAGCCTATCCGCTTTTTCTCAAGATTATGTGGTTCAACTTGCTGCCTTCGATTCTAAAGTTTCGATGGATTATTTCAAAGGTCTTACTGGTATTACTCATTTTGAAGACCACAACAACATTCACAAGTATTATATTGGCGGTTTCACAACCACAGCTGAAGCTGAGGCCAAAGTGGATGAAGCTAAAAACCTTGGCTTCAAAGCATACGCCATGGATATGGATGCTGTCCGTGCCTCCTGCGCACTTGCCTGCGGATCTACTACACCAGCATTAGATCCTTCAAAAATCCGGTCTATTTTCTTTGATTTTGACAAATCTGCTTTGCGATCTGAATCCAAGCGACAACTTGAAATGCTATATTCTATAATGATCCAAAACGCAGAATATTCTGTAGAATTAAGAGCTCATACCGATGCGAAAGGTTCTTTGAAATACAATGAATCTTTGTCAATGAGAAGAGCAAAAGCAGCCAAGCGATATTTATTAGCAAAAGGTATTTCAGAAAGCCGTATCAAAACCAGTACTTTCGGTGAAAATGATCCTATTGCCAAAAATGAATTAACGGATGGAAAGGACACTCCAGAAGGAAGACAATTTAACCGAAGAGTTGAATTGATGATCTATAATCCAAATGGTAATGTTGAACCACTTGTTGAAAAAATCGAGGTACCTGACGGACTTAGAAAAGGCAAATAAAATGATAATTTTTTCAATGCTTAGATAGCAACCCTTATTCATTCTTAGGTTGCTAAAAAATTAAGAACCTGTACTTTCACTTAGAAAGTACAGGTTCTTCTAATTTGATGGTCAACTATAATTATTTTCGAACAACTTCTTTAAATAAATCTATCTTATTCAAATATAAAATATACTAATTTTAAGAAAGGAATATCTATATTTGCCGTAGAACCATCAAATAAATTAAATTCCTAAATTTGAACTCGTTTTGATCAATTGCTAATCATAGAATTATGTCTAAGAACAATAAGAAAGTTAAAAGTCGGAATACGGATAATAAAAAACAGATCTCAGGAATTCTAAAATTAGGAGCGCTTATCTGTCTTTTATTAATAGGTCTTTTAGCAGTTTACAAAACCATGTTTAAGGATAAAGCACCTGGAAATTTCAATCAGCAATTTTCGCTTTTACCTGCTAGCTATACAGGTATAGATTTTGAAAACTTCGTGGAAGAATCTGCTTCTAGAGGCATCACCTTTTTTGAATATTTTTACACTGGTTCGGGGGTTGCAATCGGTGATATTAATAATGATGACCTTCCCGATATTTTCTTTTCCGGCAATGATGCCCCCAATCGCCTTTATCTCAACAAAGGAAATTTCAAATTTGAAGATATTTCAAAAAAGGCTGGCATACAAAGTATCCGCTGGGGAACCGGAGTAACTATGGTTGATATTAATAAAGATGGATGGTTAGATATATACGTTTGTAATTCTGGCCCGTCTACTAAGGCCGAATCGATGCGGAATGAATTATTTGTCAATAATGGTGATAATAGTTTCACGGAAAAAGCATCAGCATACGGAATAGCAGATAATTCTCGCTCCATTCAATCCGCTTTCTTTGATATGGATCTTGATGGAGACCTTGATCTTTGGGTGATGAACCATGCCTTGAGAAGAAGAGGTGAAGGGGCAGAAGAATGGTATCAACTGGCTGCGGCACTTAATCCATTAGATCATAATAGAGAATGCAGTACCCTCTATCGGAATGACGGTAATGGTAAATTCACAGACGTTTCTAAAGCAGCAGGTATACAAAAAATTGGTTTTGGATTAGGACTTGCCGTCAATGATTTTGATGAGAATGGGTATTTGGATGTATATATCGCCAATGATTATTTCGTCCCAGATTTTATGTTTTTAAATAATGGAGATGGAACCTTTACAGATAAAATTAACAATAAACTAGGCCATACTTCCTATTTTGCCATGGGATGTGATGCCGCAGATTTTAACAATGATGGGCTAACGGATCTAGCCGTTCTGGATATGACGCCTGCCGACCATGTGCGAAATAAAGTTCTGATGGCTTCCATGGGAGTTTCAACTTTTAGTTATCTAACAAATACCAAAAAATTTAACCCACAGTATATGGTGAATACGTTCTGCATAAACAATGGTTTTGGGATAATGAGTGATATCGGCCTTTATGCAGGGGTTTCAAAAACGGATTGGAGTTGGGCACCATTATTAGTTGATTTTGACAATGATGGGTTTAAAGATTTTGTGGTTACCAATGGATATAAAAAGGACACCAAGAATAATGATTGGTTAATCAGTTTGAATAAATTACGAGCGGAAAAAGGAGATGCGTATACCACGGATGATTATTATGAGCATTTGCTAACAGCGGACGTCACACCGGTACCAAATCCTATTTTTAAAAATATAAATGGGTTGAAATTTAAAGAAAAAACAGATGAGTGGGGTTTTTCAACGCCTTCTTTTTCTAATGGAGCAGCCTATGCCGATTTAGACCGAGATGGTGACTTAGATTTTGTGACGAATAATTTTGACCAACCTGCTTTTATTTACAGAAATAATGGTAGAGAACGTAAAGATGGAAATTATATTCAATTCAAATTGACAGATGGAGAAACAAACAATACAACGCTGTATTCCAAAGTCAACATTCATTATGGTGACAAAATGCAATCTGCGGATTATGCAGTGTCTCGAGGATACCTGTCTTCTGTTGAACCCATCGCACATTTTGGCTTAGGCAGTCAAACCGAAATTGATAAAGTAGAAATTTTATGGAATGATGGCCAACAAAGTATTATTCAAAACCCAAAAATTAATCAAGTACATATTATTGATAAGCAAAAAACATCTATAACTCCTCAGAACAAAGAAAAAACAATTCCATTGTTTGCGAATATTAGTGAGCGATATTTAATCCCACCATTTATACATCAAGAGAATAGTTATAATGATTTTCACAAAGAAATCTTACTTCCTCATAGCCAATCTAAACTCGGACCTGCACTAGCCGTTGGTGATGTTAATGCAGATGGAAATGAAGATTTCTACATTGGAGGAGCAAAAAATCAAAATGGAATTTTGTATTTGCAAAATGGTAGCGGGCAATTCAAAGCACAGCCTACCAATACTTTTAACCAACATAGAAGGCATGAAGATACTGGTGCAAAATTTATGGATATTGATGGTGACAAAGACTTAGATTTATATGTTGCTAGTGGTGGCGGAGGCGATTTTGAAGGAGAAGAGGATTTGCTCCAAGATCGAATATATATCAATGATGGAAAGGGCAATTTTTCCTATAAAAAAGATGGTTTACCAAAAATGCCATCCAGTACTAAAGCTATAGCCGAATTGGATTGGGATAAAGACGGTGATCTCGACCTATTCGTTGGAGGGCGCACCACCCCGGGAAAATATCCCTTAGCTCCCACTTCTTATTTATTGGTCAATAATAATGGAACCTTTACCAATCAAACAAAAACCTTAGCTCCAGAACTAGAAAGTATTGGTATGGTTACCGCAGCAGCATGGTCAGGAATGGATTTATTGGTGGTTGGAGAATGGATGCCGATAACCCTATTTAAAAATACGGGTGCTGGTTTTGAAAATGATACCGAATCCTTAGGCATTGAAAATACCAACGGATGGTGGTCAAGTTTACTTAAAAATGATATTGATGGAGATGGAGATGATGATTTTATCGTGGGAAATATTGGACTTAATAATAAATTTCATCCCTCTAAAGAAAAACCATTATATATCTATGCAAATGATTTTGATGACAATGGACAACTCGATATTGTTTTAAGTAAAATTTATAAAGGAAACAAAGTCCCGGTAAGAGGAAAGGAATGTTCTACGCAACAAATGCCCTTTATTGCGGAAAAATTTCCTACCTATGAAGGCTTTGCCACTGCAAGTCTAGAAGATATTTACGAGGAAGAGCAGCTTTCTAATTCCACCCAATATGAAGCGACCAATTTTTCAAGTGTTATCCTAATAAACAATGGAAATGGAAATTTTGAAATAAGGGAATTACCTAAGGAAGCACAGTTAGCCCCTATCAATGGCATCATAGCGAAAGATTTTGACAAAGACGGAATTAAAGATCTTATCCTTGCTGGAAATCTTAGGCATACCGAGGTAGAAACGCCGATCTATGATGCTGGTAAAGGATTGTTTCTAAAAGGAATTGGGGATGGAAAGTTTACCACTAAAACACAAATAGAATATAGTGGCTTGTTCCTGCACAAAGATGTCAAGGATTTGGCACTCATACATGTCGGTATGAATAAAAGACCCGGGTTTTTAGTTGCAAATAATAATGAGCAATTAGACTTGGTTGTTTATCGACAGTAAATTTTACAAACTTTCGGTCTATAAATGCCGATTTTTAAGAAATAACCCGCTATTCTCAATATAAAAACAACCTAATAATTGTCATAGTCTTCTCTTTTTGCTTGTCCTTTATCCCAATTTACAAATAATATAAGGTGTTTAGTTGGAAAAGATAAATAATTTTATTTATTTGGGGCCCACATATAAAATAAACTATTCTGAACTATGGAAGTTAAAGGGAGACACCAATTTAAGATATCAAGGGAACAACTTTGGAAATACTTAATGGATGTGGATGTCCTTGCCAAAATTACTCCCGGCATCTCCAAATTAGAGTCCTTAGGAAATGATCATTTCAAATCTTATTCTGAGATAAAATTAGGTCCAGTCAAAAGTACCTTTACTGGAAAATTACAAGTCGTCAATAAAGAAGAACCTGCCGCCTTTCTCATCAAAATGGAACAATTGAGTGGAATCGGTAATGCTCATGTCATCGTTCAAATGAATCTTGAACATATTGATGAGGGTAATTCTGCTTTGACCTTCGATGGTAAAGCCAATCTATCGGGAGTGATTGCTCGTACAGGTCAGCGGGTTTTATCAGGAGTAGCTAATGCCATCACAAAAGAAGTTTTTTCTGAATTAGAAAAACATATTGAAGAAAACAGAGCAACACCAAACCCTTTTGGTGAAGCCCCTTTATAATCAACAAATTTTTATCAAAAATATTTAAATAACCTTCTTAAACCTTTTCATTATGGGAAATAAAATATCGGTTACAGTCAATGGAAAACAATGTTCGGGAGAAGTAGAATCGAGGACATTGTTGTCTGATTATCTCCGGGAAGATTTATCATTGACTGGTACGCATATCGGATGTGATACGAGTAGTTGTGGTGCTTGCACCGTTCATCTGGATGGCAAAGCAGTAAAATCTTGTACTCTACTCGCTGTGCAAGCGGATGGCTGTAGCGTCACAACCGTTGAAGGATTATCAACAAATGGCGAATTACATCCTATCCAAGAAGGCTTCAAAGAAGAACATGGATTACAATGTGGTTTTTGTACGCCAGGGATGATGATGATGGCAACAGATTTTTTACAAACAAATCCAGATCCAAGTGAGCAAGAAATTCGAGAAGCATTGGAAGGAAATTTTTGTAGATGTACGGGCTATCATAATATTGTA
The DNA here is from genome assembly GCA_964645475.1 of uncultured Saprospiraceae bacterium. Taxonomy (GTDB): domain Bacteria; phylum Bacteroidota; class Bacteroidia; order Chitinophagales; family Saprospiraceae; genus JALZUU01. Next base: position 6,326 of record CAZYAC010000196.1, read on the forward strand.
AAGTCAATACAATACGCGGCCAAGAAAATGAATTCAGTCGAAGCATAGATATCCAATTTCTATTTACCTAAAAAATTAAAAAAAAGATCATGACTAAATATATTGGGAAATCTGTTAAAAGAGTTGAGGATAAACGATTCATAACAGGTCAAGGAAAATATACGGATGATATAAAAATGCCAGGAATGGTGTATGCTTATATTCTCCGAAGTCCGTATGCGCACGCTACGGTCAATTCAATAAATACGGATGCGGCAAAATCTGCCGAAGGTGTGGTAGCTATTTTTACCGGATCAGACATTCCGGAATCGATCGCAGGAGTACCTTGTGGTTGGCAAGTGGACTTCAAAAATGGTGATACCATGAAAGAACCTCCACATCCACTTTTAGTTAGAAAAAAAGTAAGACATGTTGGTGATGGAATTGCCATCGTTATCGCGGCTACAAGAGCCAACGCTAAGGATGCAGTCGATTTAATAAGTGTCGATTATGATATTCATGATGCAGTGACGGATCCAAAAGCTGCTATTCAAGCTGGAGCGCCATTGGTCCATGAAGATGCTCCTAGCAATACCGCTTTTGATTGGGAACTTGGAAATCCAAAAGATGAGGTTGCAGCAGCACTTGCTTCCGCTGCCCACGTCACAGAGTTGGATTTTGTCAATCAAAGAGTAGTTCCAAATGCTATGGAACCTCGAAGCGCTATTGGACATTACGACACCGCTTACGATAAATATACTTTGTATACTTCTACTCAAAATCCACATTTAACCAGACTATTGATGTGTGCCTTCGTTTTAGGATTACCTGAACATAAGGTTCGTGTGGTAGGACCAGATGTAGGTGGTGGTTTCGGAAGTAAAATATTCCATTATATCGAAGAAGCATTGGTCATTTGGTGCTCAAAGCAAATTGAATTACCCATCAAATGGACCAGTGATAGAAGCGAAGCCTTTTTAACAGATGCGCATGGTCGAGATCATGTTACCAATGCAAAAATGGGTTTCGATGCAGATGGAAAAATAGTAGCCTTACAAGCGAATACTTATGCGAATATGGGGGCGTACCTTTCTACCTTTGCACCTGCCGTACCAACTTATTTGCATGGTACATTATTGCAGGGATTGTACACCACCCCCAAAATTAATGTAGACGTAACTGCTACTTTTACCCATACCAATGCGGTAGATGCTTATCGAGGAGCAGGTCGTCCAGAGGCAACTTATTTGTTAGAACGGTTGATTGATTTAGCTGCCTTGGAAATGAATATGGATCCTGCTGAGTTGCGGTTGAAAAATTTTATTGCACCGTTTGATGGTGTAAAACAAGAAGGATACCAAACCCAAGTTGCCTTACAATATGATAGTGGAAATTACGCACCTGTTTTAAATCGTGCTTTAGAAATGGTAGGTTATGAAGCCTTCAGAGAAGAACAGAAAAATCAAAAGAACGGAAAACTTCTTGGAATTGGTTTTTCCACTTATATCGAAGCTTGTGGTATTGCACCTTCGGCGGTTGTTGGTGCCTTGGGAGCAAGAGCAGGACTCTTTGAATCTGCTCAGGTTCAAGTACACCCGACTGGAAAGGTAAGTGTTTATACAGGATCACATTCACATGGCCAAGGTCATGAAACCACTTTTGCCCAAGTAGTTGCTGATCGAATGGGAATCGACTTAGGGGATGTTGAAATCATCCACGGAGATTCTGATAGTGTGGCTTTCGGAATGGGAACGTATGGGTCCAGAAGTTTAGCCGTTGGAGGTAGCGCAATTGTCAAATCTATTGATAAGGTTTTAGAAAAAGGAGCCAAAATCGCTGCGCATTTATTGGAAGCTTCAGCGGATGATTTAGAATATGAGGGTGGAAAATGGACCGTAAAAGGAACTGATAAATCTGTTGGTTTTGGAGATGTTTCTCTTACTGCTTATGTTCCTCACAATTATCCAGAAGGTCTTGAACCTGGTTTAGATTTTAGTAGCTTTTATGATCCCACCAACTTCACCTATCCGTTTGGTGCACACGTGGCGATTGTAGAAATTGATAAAGAAACTGGGCATACCAAGCTCAAAAGATTTATTGCTGTTGATGATGTTGGAAATGTCATCAATCCTATGATCGTGGATGGACAGATTCATGGAGGACTTGCACAAGGTATTGGACAGGCCATGCATGAAGGAACTTTATATGATAATACCGGCCAATTGATAAATGGAAGTTATATGGACTATTGTATGCCACGGGCAGATGATTTCCCGAGTTTCGAAATAGATCGAACGGTAACACCCTGTCCTCATAATCCATTAGGAGTGAAAGGAGCAGGTGAAGCAGGTTGTATTGGTTCTACCCCAGCAGTTGTCAATGCGGTAATTGATGCACTTTGGAAAGGAGGTCATAAAGTTAAAGATATCAAGATGCCGATGACTCCAGAACGTGTATGGACCGCCATGCAGGGATAATTCACTTATTTTTCAAAAATTAAAACAACATAAAATGATACCAATTTCATTTAAATATAAAAAAGCCAATTCTGTTGACGAAGCCATCGCTCTATTAACCGATGAGGCCCAAATTTTAGGAGGAGGTCAAAGTTTAATTCCTACTTTAAAATTGCGATTAAATGCACCTGGAACTTTGGTTGATATTTCTAAAATTGACAGCCTGAAAGGGATTCGTGATAATGAAAATTCTATAACCGTTGGTGGTGGTGCAACGCATGCTTCTATAGTTACGGATAGTGCTTTAGCCAAACATGCACCCATGATGGGAGAAGCTGCCAAAGAAATCGGAGATGTACAAATTAGAAACGTCGGAACAATTGGTGGAAGTATCGCACATGCCGATCCAGCAGCTGATTGGCCGGCCGTTTTATTGGCCACTGATGCGAATGTGGTGATCCAAGGAAAGGGTGGAAAACGAGAGGTAGATATTGATCAATTTTTTAAAGGATTTTATGAAACCGCTTTAGCAGAAGGTGAAATTATTACTGCTATTCGAATACCCAAAATGGGATCGAATAGTCACTCTACTTATGTAAAATTCAAGCAACCAGCTTCGCGATTTGCCATTGTTGGCGTGGCAGCTGGCATCGAATTGGATGGTGAAGTTGTCAAGTCTGCCCGAATTGGAATTACGGGTGTCGGAGAGTTTGCTTATCGACCGATGAATGTAGAAAAAGCATTGATAGGTAAACCTTTTAATGGGGAGACTATCGAGAGTGCAGTTGCCAATGTTACAGAAGGGGTTGAAGTCATGAGCGATCATTATGCTTCACAAAAATACCGAAC
>CAZYAC010000197.1:0-9608 GCA_964645475.1 uncultured Saprospiraceae bacterium
ACAAAAAAGCAGATACAGAAGACATTAAAAAGTCATATAATTGGGTATTTCCTTCGGCCACCGTTAGCTATAAATTTTCTAAAAAACTTAATGCGAGTATTGGTTTTAGTAAACGGATTCAACGTCCAGGATTTTGGCAATTAAATCCATTTGGAGGAATAGGCAATCCCAATGAACTGCGATTTGGAAATCCAGATCTCGATCCAAGCTTCAGAGATTTAATTGAATTAAAGCTGCTGTATAACGGGGATAAATTAACCATCTCTCCATACCTAACGGCGCATTTTATCGACGGCTTTTACGATACCCAAGTCCTTCAAGACAGCAGTGGCTTGGTCACCTATTTCCCCATCAATCTAGAGCAAGAACGTATTTTGGAAGCTGGTATAATCCTTACTTATGAACCTTTTAAAGGCTGGCAATTTACGGGTGAAGCTAGAGTCGCAGAATTTAGACAAACTGGTTTTTATGAAGGGGTAGATTTCGGAAATTCCTTTACTACCTTTAGTTCTGAAATCGGCGTCCGCGGAAAACTACCTCAAGCCATCCGTATCCAAGCTAGTTTTTATTATTACGGTGGCCAACGTTATTTGCAATCTTTCCGCGATCCCTTTTATGGAATCAATGCCGGAATCAGTCGCAAGTTTTTAAGCGATCGTTTACAGGTTTCTATCAATGTTCGAAATTTGTTTGCATTGAATGTGTATAAAGGTGGTGCTACCTTACCTACTTTTACCAACGCTTATGAACGGAGATGGCAAGGCCAGCGGGTTGGGATGACTGTGGCTTGGGATATTGGGGCGGATGTGCGGGTGAGACGAGCGCGAGGGAGTATACGATAATTGTTTGTTTGATCATTGAATCAATGAACTTCCCCGAGGCAAAGCCATCGGGGTATCGTAGCCTGCCAAGAGTTAATCAGAATGGCTCTAATTGGTCACGATAAATTTGATGATTTTTTTTCCTTGATTCTGATCATATTTCTTAATCGTTTCTAAATTTGAATATTGATCAACTGTATTGACATAATAACCTGACATCCAAAATCTGCCTCCACAAAGTTTTCGCTAAGGTAGAAATAAAAGATAAATGGATGGTAATATTTTTTCTAAAACCTGACCGGCCAAAATTTGAACCTCGCCCACCACAACCTAAAGCCAAGCGCTCGTTTACACCTCCAGGAGTAAATACAAAAAGTATAGCACATTGATTAAACTATCCTTACCTGCCGATAAGCACAAAATCTTTATCACGCAAGATTCCTATCAGTAAATTTGCCAGATTAGATGAATTTAAGAGAAGATTGATCATTTTATGATAAAGAATCAAAACAAAATTTAATTTGAAACCGTCTTACATTAGGTGATAAAAAAGTAGAAGAACAGGGTGTTCGCATTACTTTGCCTAGAGGTACCTTCCTGGGATATTCAATAGAATTCAATTACCTATTTTTAACTTTTTAAAAAATATAAAATCATGAAAAGACATTATTTATTTTTATGGACCTTGTGCATATTTCTTTCTTTTAAGGGATTTTCTCAAGAGTTTGCCGTTATTGAATTTGAGGAAACTGAATATAATTTTGGTGAAGTCGAGCAAGGAGAAAAGGTCGAACATGTTTATAGATTTACCAATACTGGAGAAATTCCATTGGTAATTACCAATGTTAAAGGAAGTTGTGGTTGTACGGTTCCTTTCTATCCAAAAGACCCCATCCTTCCTGGTGAATCGAGTGAAATTCAAGTAGAGTTTGATTCAAAAGGTAAGAAGAATAAACAAAGTAAAAGAGTGACTATTTCTGCGAATACCGATCCATCGCAAACATTTCTTACCATAAGAGGACAGGTAAATGCTCCTGACGCTGGGGCTCACTCAGAAATAAAAGAAATGGCTATGTTGCGAGGGAAAGAAGAAAAAGAGTTGGAGGCCTTTAGCAAAAATTGTTTTGCGATTTACCCAAATCCAACGAGTGAGATTCTACAGTTAGAGTTAAAGGATTACATTGCTAAGTCTGCCAAAATTGAAATTCGCAATGAAATAGGACAAAAAGTGATGGATAAAAAAATAGCGCGAATTTCTAGCGAATCTACTCGTTTTGATGTTAGTAGTTTTCCGGCTGGAATCTATGTTATCTCCATATCTGTAGAAAATATGAAGCCTATGTCGCAGTGCTTTGTAGTGAGGGGTAATTAGCAAAAAACTATCCTTGACGGTAAAGCATTTACCTGATTGCAGGTTTATTTAGTGGATGAAAATGCGTAGGATAGAATGGGTTATTATTTCGAATATTATTAGACCTGCAATAAATCAAAATAGCCGCTCAACACTTAAGTTAAGCGGCTATTTTCCATCCCTAACTCAGAAAAACAACCATTACAAAAATCAAAGGAATCCCATACCAGACTAATAGCTCTATGGCTAATCGTCTTTTCTTTGATTTTACAATCTTGTCTTCATCAATTTCCAGTTTAGATTTAGCTAACTCATTAGAGGTGAGTTCACTAATTTTCTTATTACCAAAAACAGCGCGTGGTTTTTTATACATGTGCTCTGTAATTCCACCCCAATTATTCATTCCCATAATTATATTTTTACAAATGAAAAAATAACTATAGAGAAGATATCATTAACTACTTTTTAATGCTTTCTTTTTGGATGAGAATAAACTTTCTATCGACTAAGAGACATAAAGAAATCCCACGTCTTAGTTCATCTGAACAGACTGTCAGTATTTTCATTGAAGTTATAACCTAAGGCGAAAAAATAAATTTACATCTCTTCATAAAACTCCTCCCCATCCACCTGAATAGTAGTCAATTCAACCGTATGCCCATCAGGGTCTTTGATATAAATGGAATGAAAATAATAATGATCTTTAAAAATGAATTTCAACCCAAGATCTGAAAATTTCTTTTGGGCTAAATCAAAATTCTCTTGGTTTACGTTAAAGGCAAAATGGTCAATCTTTATATTCTTAGACTCTTGATCGAGGGGTTCATCTTCGAGGGTGGCGGGAAATAAGGCAACTCCACATTGATTCGATAACATAAAAATGGGAAAGTCTCCCCACTTCTTTAGCTTCCGTTTTTTTAAACCCAATACTTGCTCATACCAATTTGCTGAAAATTCCAAATCTTTTACTCGAATGGCAACATGGTCTAAAAATTCAAGTTTTAATGGTTTTTCCATATTTCTATTGTGTTTTAGCTGTTCGAATAATACAGAATGAAAAGTATAAAAAACAATTTTAAAAGAATATCGGGGTGTAAATGAGCGCTTTGCTTTTGGTCGGACGATGCGGTGGGCTAGCTGAAAATCTTATCTAAATAAATTCATTCCGTTCCTACTTTTTTAAGAAAAATAAGAAAAAGTGAGATCTTAATTATTTTTTGCCGTTTATTCGCAAAATCTAACCGTTTATTAATTATAACCCACCGTTTATAAATTATGTGTTTGAAATAAACAGAATTAATCTGACTTTATAAGATAGTTTTATTTTGGTTCATTTATTCATTAGCCAACCAACTAAACCTATAATCTCTCTTGTTTATTATTAGAACTTAACAAAATTAATATCAAGCATCATGAAAGCATTAAAACTAATCTTACTTTTCACTATTTTGTTCGTAATTGGGTCTTGTGAAAAGGACCAAGATATAAAAGAGGAGGACTTAGAATCTAGAAAAAAGGGTACTCGCCCTTCCGATAATGTAGCATGTATATTCGATGGCGAACACTCCCTTAAAGGGCCAAAAGCCGGTGAGCGACATCGTCTAGGAGCTATCCCTGTAACGTGTTTAGGCTGTTCTAAAATGTCAATTAATATTTACTTTACAGATGATTGCCACGATTCAGTTGTTCAAGCTACCTTGGATGCAATTGAAGCATTTAATGCGGTGCCTGCCACCAATTTGATGTTAACCGTTGTAGACGACCTAATCGATGCGGATATAGCGGTTCGCTCACTGGATACAGGTGGGGCTTGTAAAGGAGGGAGAGCGACCCTAGACACACCAATAGACGTACTTATTTATTCAGGTCATACCTCAGCAAATTGTTTTTGCGGTATTTCATCTACATCTCCACTTAGTATTCCTTTTAACGAGTGTAGCTTAAAATTTATGGCCATGCATGAACTTGGTCATGCTATTGGTTTTGGTCATACGGATAATCATAATCAAGAATTGATTACAGGAACACCGATTGAAGATGAATTTTCTATATTTAATTCCGCAGGAATGTCCAATGCACTTTGTCAAAATATATGTGAATTTACCGATGAAGATATCAATGCCATTCAAACGCTGTATCCCTTAAGCCTGTCATGTGGAGGTTCGTATTCAGGTAATAGTAGTACATTTGGTTATCAAATTTATCCAAGAGAACGATTTGATGTACCATGTTCTCCACCAAGTACAACCATCACTTTTTCAGCACAAGCGAATGATGTTCCAAATAAATTCCGAATTCTCGAAGTAGGTGGTGGAACCGTGGTAGGTACTGGATGGATTGGTTATTCAAACATTCCTGGACCTTGGGGTCCCGTTTTGAATGGTCCTCCAACAGCTAATATGACATTTACTTCTACAGGAGGAAAATTTTACTTAGAAGTAGAGACGGTTGTTCAAGGCCAGTCAGATGCTTGGTCGGCTCAAATTAGTTGTAATTAGTGATTATTATATTGAAGTTGTTTAAAAATGAAGGACAATTGTTACTGCTAAGTTATTGATTCTATGAACATTTTTAAACAACTTCATAAATTAAATATTTCAACAAACCTTATCAACTCAAGTCTCCATAAAAACCTCCCACATACTCAACCCATTTTTCAGGACTTCCAAGTTGACAAAAATGTCCCAAGTCCTTCATAATCGTTAAGGTGGCATTTTTACAAATATGTTTTTTTAGAAAATGAGCCATTTCCACCTTGGCTACTGCATCTTGATCTCCCCAACAAATGTGAATCGGTAAGATGGTTTCTTGCAAAGCAGGGAGCCAGCGGGTTTTCTCAAATTGCTTCCGATCGTTTAAATACTTAATCGTTAAATAAAATTTTCTATGCCCGTCTTGTAAAATGGTGGCTGCCCAGAGATTTTTGATTTCTTGGTCACTCAGGTTTTTATTGCCGTGGGCGCTTTTTATTTGGTGATTAAACAACCGGAATTGACTGATATTTTTTAGTAAAAATCCATATTTGGACAATAGCAATTTTTGCATAATCCTCAATTCTGCTAGCTCTAAAACCATACTTCCATTCGTAAAGGTGAGACTCTGCAAGCCTTCTGAAAACCAGGCCGGTAAAATACCATTTTCATGACGTGCCAGTATTTCAGTAGCAACACTGTCGCCCATATCATGCGATAATAAATGACCTCCTTTTATCCCAAAATGTTCCCAAACTTTGAAGACCGTATCGGCTTGTTCTATCAGAGAATAGGAATAATTATCGGTAGGTTTATCACTTAACCCATAACCTAGCATATCGAAAAGGACAAGCCGATCAAAGGTTTTTAATAATCCTTTTACAACAGCATGATAAGAATAAGAAGATTCAGGAAAACCATGTAACAACAACAAGGTTTTTTGCGCAGTGGCGGCTCGGTTTCCTAATTGTTTGACAAATATTTTAAACTTATTCGGTCCATAGGATATATAGGCTCCTCCTTTTTTCCAGTCTTCTAAAGCACTTGACATAGATTGCGGTTAAATATTATTTAGATTTTTCTCCGCCACAAAATAGAAAAAAATCATCCTAATCCTTCACCTCATTCCCCTCCACTAAAAATTTCCTTAAATCAAACAACAATGGGCCACCTGTATTTGCATTGGTAAACATAATATAACCTAATTTTAATTCATCATAAATTTCAAAATTGCACCGAAAATCACCGTTATTACCGCTATGTCCAAACACCAATCCGTAAGGAGAGTCACGCAAAGCAACACCCAATCCAAATCCAGCTTTGTACCCGTTCATCCAATTATCTTCTTTGTCTAAGGTATGAAAACGGAACATCTCTGCTGCCTGCTTTTCGGTCAATCCTTTACGATGGAGCAAGGCCAATCCAAACAAAGCAAAGTCTTGTGCCTCCGTATGCATACTGTAAGCCATACCTGGTTCATCAGGACAATCATAGATAGTTGGCACCCCATGTTGGTGACCAGCAACTTTCCAATTAGGAAGATCATCATGGCACATAAAATAGGTGTTTTTCATACCTAAAGGCTTTAGGATTTCTTCTTCCAAATGAGCTTGAATGATTTGCGGTAGCTCTTCAAAATTTCCTTTGGCGATTACTTGTTTTAAGTATTCAAACCCTTGGCCAGAATAACCCAAATTGGTACCAGGTTTACTGACCATATAAGTTCCCCAATTAGGAAGACCACTCATATGCGTCAAGACATGTCTTCCAGTCATCAATTTATATTCTGGATATTCTTCTTCTAGTTCTGGAAACGGTAGGGTTTTGTACAAGGGTTGATCTAAATCAAAATCACCTCTTTGCACCAATCGATTTATTAGATATGCAAAGACCAATTTAGTAATAGAGGCCGCCTCAAAAACCGCTTTAGCTCTAAGTGGTTTTTGAGAAATGTTGTTTTCTACACCATAGCTTTTATGATACGCTACTTTACCATCCTGTATGAGGGCAATTGACACCGCTGGAACATCATAATAAGCTTGGTAGGCTTCCACAAACGCATCTACTTGTTTAGCCGAGTTAGAGGTAAAAGGTTTGTGAAGAAGTCCTTGTTTAGGAATCAGATCCGGTTTAGGAACCATAGCAACAAGGATCGTTTCTACGACCAATTCTTCCTGATTAGAGATCGTAATATTTGGTATTTTGTCTGCCCCTTGGACTAAATCAATATCGAACCAATAGTTCATCTGATAGCTAGGAGGGATGGTGATTTCGTATTCACCCTTGGGTAAGTACAAATTATATTTTCCTAATGAATCAATTCTTGTTTGGAAAAACGCATCGGGTCTGGTTGTATTGCTAAACTTGACAGTATGTGGCCAATTTTTCTCCGCACTAGTTTTACCTTCCCACTTCAAGTTACCTTCCACTTTACAAATCCGATTATCCGCTTCCATCAATACCAAGTCACCGATCAAATTCGAGTTTAAAAATTTATTTCCTTCTGTTCGGCCCCAGGTAATCATGACATTATCTTCCTTTGTATCTTTGTCAAAAACGGCATAGTCAAAACCAATCACTCGGCCAGCAATCATTGGACCTGGAATTTTAAATCTGAGTGTTGATGGCGTCCGAAAAAATAACCGCCTCATCTTAAAATTAGACGGCTATTCTTCCAATTATTTATCAGCATCCATTCAATCACCCTCTTCTAAAGTAAAAAATTCATTAACCGATTTTTTAAATATTTGGGATAGTTTAAGGGCAAGAATGGTGGAAGGAACATATCTATTTTTTTCAATTGAATTGATGGTCTGCCTAGAAACTCCTATTTTTTTAGCCAATTGTTCTTGTGTTAAATTTAGCTCCGCTCTTTCAACTTTCAATCTATTATACACGTCCAAACTTTTTGAGAGTTTCAAAGAAAAGTAATTGCGTAGCCATTAGCATAAAAAGTACTTCAAAAGTAGAACCTTGATGAAAATTTATATTTCCATCACCGGTTATATTGGTAATAATTATGTCCAATACTATGGTTAGTAGAGGGATAGAAACGGCATAGAATACGGTAATGATAAACGCTAAAACATAAGCTTGAAATCTCATGTATCTATTGTATTCATCTTCCAATTTATCCTTACTCACACACGCAATAAACAAGAATAATAAAATTAAAGTCCTTAAAACATCTTTGGCTATTAAGGTATTACTTCCTAAGAATTTGTACCCAAGCAAGAAGAAAAGTATTAAGGCTGCTCCTATTATCCCAATCATTTTAAATTCATGTGGTAAACGAAAGTTCAAAATCTTAAGTAGCTTATTGTATTCGTCTTCCTTACAGGCTATTTTATTTTCCATTTTTATGCGTTTTTTGATAAATCTGTTTTACATAATGTCAAATATACTTTACATTGTGAGAATTAGCAAGATTTTGAGCATTTTTTTTTCCAGCAATGGAATTATAAATTGATTTCGTTTGAATCTTATACCTCACTCCCAACTGGAATGATGAAAAACGCTGGGCAGGTAAGATGCCATTTTCATGACGAGCCAGTATTTCCGTAGGCACACTGTTGCCCATATCATTTGATAATAAATGTCCTCCTTTTATCCCAAAATGTTCCCAATCCTTTAAAACGGTATCTGCCTGTTCCATCAGAGAATAGGAATAGTTTTGTTCAGGTTTATCACTAAATCCATATCCTAGCATATCGAATAGAATAAGTTGATCAAAGATTTTAAGGTTATTTGGTCCATAGGATATATGGCTCCTCCTTCCTTTTAGTCTTCTAAGGCACTTGACATAGATGGTGGTTTAAAATTAAATGGTTTTATTAACCCACAAAATAGGAAAAAAACGATCTTTTTTGTCACAGTTGGAAATAAATCGGTCTTTGTAGTCAGTAGTAATCAAGTTATATTTATTCATTTTATTCAAAAAAATTTTATGAAAATTTTACAAAATGCCATTTTTTTATTCATGCTAAGCTCAATGATACTTCTTACTGGATGCCAGGATCAGGAAGAAAACAATCTAACCTTGGATTTACCTGAAGAAGCAACAGAAAACGATATCTCCACAACTAAAATTAACTCAGATATAGAAGTAACTTTCTTTTCTTACAATCAGGAAGGAGAAGAAATTGTTATTAATGGAACATCGTCAGTTGACGAAGAAAGTATTGTTGATAATAATACCAAGAACGTAGATGGAAAGGATGAAATTGGTTCCACTTGCTGTCTTATCGAAAATTTAGTACAAGTTCCTCCAAATTTGATTTGGCCTTATGAATTCCGGGTTGACTTAGGGGAAGCTTGGAGGATTAATGCGAACAGTTGGGTGTTTAGATTGGAAGTCTTTTTTAACGGAGAGAAAATTTCATCAGCAGATTGGATTGATGCTTGGGTTGGTCCAAGATGTGATGCTAGTATAGCAACGGGTCTTCCATTTGGTTTTAGTATAGGTAATCTGGATGTAGGATATTGCTGTCCAGTAGACCTTGAACTGAAGGTGACTAGAATGTATAGACTTAACAACAATAAGCAACTGCATGAATGCTCTTCAGAATCAATTAATGTTCGATATACAGGTCCTAGAACAGGTAATCCCTGTTGTTGAGGATCTATAAAGATTCCTATGGTGGAATATTAAGGATCAATAAAAGAATTTATTTTGATAAAAATGGAACGAGAACAATCAATGGTTGTTCTCGTTTTTTAAAATAATTATGATCTGAATTCATATAAAATATTCTAGCTATTTAATGATTTCCCCCATTTTTTAGAAGGTTTTAAATAATTTATTTTTCTTGAATAAAATGAATTATTTTTCTTGTTTATTTTTACTGAATTCTCAACAAAATCACTATGCTCAATATTGTCGATCGCACGTCCTTTACCATCCCCCGCAAAGCGCATTCGCTTCAACCTAAGGAAATCATATTTAATTTTTCAAAATAGTTTATT
>CAZYAC010000198.1:0-9554 GCA_964645475.1 uncultured Saprospiraceae bacterium
CAAAGAATGGTGTGAGATAAATCGTGCAGGTGCTGGAACAAAAGTATTTCCTTTTGATGTATTAAATTTTCACCATTACAGTGACCAAAACACACAAGGAGTTGCTAATGGATCATTAAATGCGGTAAGTCCTGAAGCAGATTATCTTACTGACAGAATACAAGGCGTCACTGAACCTCAAACGGTTAGCGTCTCCGACGGATCAAACGGAACCGTCACTATTTCTCGTTTCTTTAAGCACCGATTACGAGAAATGAGAACGCTTGCTAACGAAGTTGCACCAGGCTTAGAACTTTGGTTGTCCGAATTTGGCTATGATACGAATAATGTTTCTTCTCTAGCTACTCCTATTCATCCAGCCAATGGAAATATGCCGCTTGCTGATCGACAAGAGACACAAGGGCGCTGGCTCGTTAGATCCTATTTGGAAATATTTGCTGCGGGGTGGGACCGAGCTATGCAATTTTGTATTAGAGATGAAGACTCTACTCCCGATATCCTTTCTGGAAACCCTCCTGGGTTGTTTAAAGCTTCTGGTTTAGTAAAGGATTTTGCGAGTAATCATGCTCCAAAAAAATCCTATTACTACGTGAATACTTTTAAGAATAAACTTACGGACAAAATTTATGCGCAAGAATTAAACGCTTTTGAAAGTATAAATGGTAATTGGACTTACAATGAATCTATGCGATATGATCTAGTAGAACCTCGAAAGTATGTTTTTCAAAATAATCCAACGAACGCTGATGATGTATTACCTAATTTGGCAAACGGAGATGTAGTAGTAGTTTGGTTACCTAGTAGCACGAATAATAGTTTAACAGACTACCGACTATATCTACCAAATTATACAGTAGCCAACAAACGTGCCTCACTCATTGAAATGGTCGTCGGAGACCGTGATGGGCGACGAACTCAAGGCTACGTAAATAGTGATTTTCAACTTGACCCAGAAAACAATACTTATTATATTGAGATTCCAGTCTCCGAAAGACCCATATACATAGAATTAGGAAACAGTGAGGTAGATCCAATTTTGGCTTGCCCAAATAATATCCAAGCTACTGGTGTTTCTTGTGATGCGATTGAATTGACATGGGAAAACGTTAGTGCTTATGACGGTATTAGTGTCTATTATTATGAAAAAAATGACAGTGAAGAAGGAAGTACCATCCCTGCATTTGATATTGGTGATCCTGCTTGGAAGATTTTTACGACTGATTTACCAGGGAATGCTAGTTCGGTATTAGTAACAGATTTAAAAAATAGATTAGACAATTATTTCTTTTACCTTGAAGTGAGGGATGACAATGGAAATATTTCGGAAGGATGCTCGGTATCGACCAACACTCTTAGTTGTACTCCTTTTGTTGATCCCAATAATATATCTGTAAATGTTATGGAAGCAAATAACTTGTTAGATTATACCCAAGATTATTGTATCACTCCTAATAATGAAGTAGACTATGTAGGTGTTTCTACAAGAAATGGGCAAGATTTCTCTTATATTTTCACCTTTCAAGAGGCAATAAATTTAGAAGGAGTAAGACTATTTGATGTTTCTGGTGTTGGCGAGTTAATTGTAGAAGCTTCTGCTGCTGCTACAGGAAATAATAATTTTACAGAAATTGGTCGTTATACGACGGTTAAATTTCAAGAATGGGCAAGATTGGTCTTAGACCAAAATACGGTACCTGCTACCGTAAAAAGAATCCGTTTTAGTTCACACGAAGGCGATGAATTCAGCACTACCTTAGGGAAGGTGATTTTTTATGGTAGAGATGTTTCAACAGGTAGTTACCCAGAACCGAACTGTTGTGGTGGTAACGATGCACTAAGAATTGCAGGAAATAATTCACTGACTACCTTGATTAATAATGGGACGTTAGCTGCGAATCCGGCTAATCGACCCGCTGAAATTGTAGTACAAGGCGTACTTAATATTGATACAGATGATGGATTTCAGGATGGTACGATATTTATGGAAGCTGGTGCTGAAATAAAAGTCATTGGTAATTCATTATTTTCTCTTGAGAATATGAACATAAAAGGATGCGATGCCATGTGGAAAGGAATTAAAGTTACTCAAGGAGGAATTGTTGTAGAGGGTTCTTCCATTCAGGATGCGGAAGAAGGAATTTTTATTAACACCGCTTATGGTAATAGTATTACTGTTACTAATTCTCGCTTTATCGCTAATAAAAAAGGAGTGATTATTAACTATCCATCTAATCTTTATTCTTTGTATGCCCTTCCTGGTGTAATATCATCCACAGAATTTAATGGTACCGAGTTTGACCTCAAAGGTCCTTATCCTGGTCAGCAAAATTGGACAGCTAAAGCTCAAATTGGATTTGAAGTCAATCAACTAGCTTCAGAATATTTAATCACAGGAACTCCTGATGAACCTTCCTTCTTCAGAAACCTTCCGGTTGGAATTGGTATGCAGGATGCTAGATTAAGTGTTTTAAATACTAAATTTGATAATATTAGAGGTGCTTCTGCTTTTGGAGAAGAACATATTAACCAATTTAATGGTTTCTTATTTAAGGGTTTTCAAAATGCCAATATTGGTGCGGCTATCTGGTCTGCTGGGTCTGGTAATCTTATCGTAGAAGGACTTGGGACAGAAGATGATGACGATGATATGTTTAGAGATGTAGGGAATGCTTTATTAATATTTAATACACAGTTTAGTCTTTCCAACGCCAAAATGTTTGACGTAGATTGGGGGGTCAGATCTTCCCAATTTTTTAATAGTTCGGTTACTAATTTAGTAGAGAATAATCGAATAAACTATAATAATGTAGGGCTGATTTTTACACACGTTGGAGATCATACCACTACTGCTTCGGGGAATACGCTTTTCAACGGGGAAAATAAACGAACTTTTGGAATTTATGGTTTAAAATTTAGTGGTAGATTTCTTAACGAAAGTTCTTTTAATTTTATAGATAATAATGTTACCTTACGATATGGAGGGAACTCAGAATTAGAAGGTTTTGGTATTGGTGTATTGAACGCAAATAAAGCCAATATCCAAGGCAATGAGATCACGGCTTTTGATTTTGTCTCTGATGGTTCTACTAATTTTGCAGGAATAAATATCAATAATTCAGATGATGCGACTATTTGCGATAACGATGTAACTGGCTGGAATACTTCTCGTGGAACGGGAATAAATGTAAAGAACTCAATGGGGTGTAAAGTTAATTGTAATACAGTTGATCTATTTAGAGAAGGTTTACGATTCGTTGGAAATTGTGAAACTGTTAACGGTATTGCTGCTAATATTATTGGTGACACTCGTGTCGGTTTACAGGTAGAACCTACTTATGTAGATGAAGAGATCAATTTTAGTACCGATGATGAGGCAATCGGCAGACAGTTTCATACGGGTAATCGCTGGGAGGATGAGGATTTAGGAGCGTTTGATGTGCATGCTCGATATTTTGGGAATCAGGAGAACTTAGATGAAAATCGAATTACCGTGACTCAAGGTGAATTGTTTATCGATCCGGAAGTTATTGACCCTGACCAATGGTTTGAGAAGGATAACCTTGGCGGAGATTTAATGTGTAGTAGCACATTGACAGATTTATGTACTAATAATCAAAGTCCTACTGTAGAAATTACACCGGGAGGTGTTATTGATAAATTAGCGAAGAAAGAAAGAATACCGAATAATAGCTCTATACCTTTAGCAGAATATCTAAAGCGAAAAGTAAATGATCGAGTGGTGGCCAACTATGGCGGAAGTGTTCCGATAGCTTATCAATCATTTATGAATGAACAACAACAGAGTCAAGCGGGAGCACTAGGAGAGATCGATGAAAATTGGTCTCATATTGGCACCTTTGATCCGTCTTTACGTGCAACAATCCGCGAAAAAGAGAATGACTTATCCGCATTAGAGTCGGAATACCGGAATCATCGAATTGCTTTTGCAGCTTTGAGGTTAAATGAAAAAATCAATTATTTACAGTCTGGAATAGATGATTTATACTTGAATATGCTGGGGCAAAGGTCTACAGAATTAGATAATCAATTGTCCAATTATTCTTCAGACAAAACGGCTTTATTGGATGATCTAAAGATAGATAATGAGAATGTTTATACCACAAAGGCTTTTCGTAATTCGGAAAAAACGGTCAACAATTTTGCCATTGGCCTTGTTCAATCTGAAGATGTTTCAGAATTGATAAAATGGATCGAATCCATTGCGGCTCAATGTCCCAAGGAAGGTGGTGTAGCAGTCTTTAAAGCACGTACTTTGGTGAGTATGTTAACAGGACTTCCTTATGAGGCTGTGGATGATTGTGGGGCTACTACGAAAGAAGGAAATGAAACTACCAAGGATTTATTAAATGCTGACTACCGAGTTTATCCTAATCCAGCGGATGGTTTTGTGCATGTGATTCAGAATGACAAGAATGAAGAAGGAGCTTATCAACTATACAATACGCAAGGGCAGATAATGAGTCGAGGTGATTTAGTAGGCACCCGAACTAGGATTTCTACCGCTGATTTACCAGCTGGACTTTATATACTGAAAATACATTCTAGTGCCTCAAAAGCATCGAGTCATAATTTCGTTGTTGTTCACTAGTATTTTATCATAGACTAATAATAGAGGGGTGCGTCAATGCATCCCTCTATAAATACACTCCCATGAAAAGATATTACTTTTTCCTTTTTTTGTTTTTTCTAGGTCTAGAAAATGGATCTACTCAACCTGCCTATGATGCACTACGTGATAATGTTTGGGTCACTGGCTATCATTATAATACATTAGATTCTACTCAATTGATGTGGTTAGATTTTAGAGGAGATACGATGGAAATCCGGAAGAAATTTGGTCCAGGTCCACCTATCTTTCGTATGAATGGTAGTCTTTGTGATGAAGCAGGAAATTTATTGTTTTATTCTAATGGTTGCTCTATCATAGACACCGTTCATACAAAATTAGAAGGGGCGGAAATAATAAATTTTGGACCAGATTATTTTACTAATCAGTGTTTTATGGATTTCGGTTCGCCTATGAACTCTGGATTGATTTCTTTACCAATTGGAGAGAATGAATTTATAACCTTTCACCTTAGGTACGAGCGTATTAACACAATTATAGTAGACCATTTTTTATATTCATCGGTTATTCTAAACGCGAATGATGAACTCCAAACTAATTTTGTTGACTCATTAATTGTAGAAAATAACGATAATGGGTTTTTCTTTGGAGGTATGTCCTCCGTACGAGCGGGTAATGGGGTGGATTGGTGGCTTGTTCAACCAGAAAAAGAGAGTAATAAATACTATAAAATTTACGCATCGGCAGATTCTGTTTATCTAGATCATACGCAGGAAATAGGAGAAGTTAGTATTAATCGAGACAATGGTGCTGGAGATGCGAGCTTTTCACCGGACGGTACAAAGTACGCTCGATATCTTCCTTTGACGGATTTACGAATTTTTGATTTTGATCGATGTACTGGAGACTTCTCTAATCCATTACACATTCCTATTCAAGATATTGCAGACACTTTATTGTCAACGAGTGTTGCTTTCTCATCATCGGGAAAATATCTGTATTTAGGTTCCAATGATTTTGTGTATCAATTAGATATGGAGGCTGAAAATATTGCAGCAAGTCGAATTACGGTAGCGGAATATGATGGGTTTTTAGATGAAGGATTGACTACAAAATTTGGACAGATGGAGTTAGGTCCAGATGGAAAAATCTATATGGCTTGCCCAGCGGGTCGATCTGCTTTGCATGTGATCGAGTATCCTGATTCGGCGGGCGTAGCTTGTCAGGTGAACCAACATAAGTTTTATGATCCAACAGTTGGTTTTAGTGGTAGTCTTCCCAACTTCCCAAACTTCCGCCTCGGTCCAGTAGATCCGCCATGTGAGTTGGTGAGTACGATTGATATTCCATCCTTGGTTTTATTTGAAATTTATCCCAACCCAGCGGATCAAATGATTCAATTATCCGTGGGTGAAGGCTACGAAAAATTGACTTATCAGATATATAATGCGCAGGGACAGTTGGTAGAGAATGGGCAATTATCGGGTGAGATCACGGAGGTGTCAACGATGCGGTATCCGGCGGGTTTGTATGTGGTGCATATTCGATCGGAGGAAGGAGCCGTGACGAATAGGAAAGTGGTAGTTGGCCATTGATTTTAAATAACTATCTTAGAGGAGTACGTCCCCGATATTTGTCTATAAATACACTCCCATGAAAAGATATTACTTTTTCCTTTTTTTGTTTTTTATAGGTCTAAAAAATGGATCTACTCAACCTGCCTATGATGCATTACGTGATAATGTTTGGGTCACTGGATACCGCCTCTTTAGCCCTGATTCTTCTCGATTAATGTGGCTGGATTTTAGTGGAGATACTATGATAATAAAGAAGAAGTTCGGTCCAGGCCCGCCCATTTTTCGTATGAATGGGAGTGTTTGTGATGAGGTAGGAAATTTATTATTTTATTCTAATGGCTGCTCTATCATAGACACCGCTCATACAAAATTAGAAGGGGCAGAAATAATAAATTTTGGACCAGATTATTTTACCAATCAATGTGTTCTTGATCTAGGTTCACCAATGAATTCTGGATTGATTACGTTACCGACTAGAGAGAAAGAATTTTTAACCTTTCATCTTAGGTACGAGCGTATTAATACGATCATAGTAGATCATTTCTTATATTCATCTGTTAGCCTTGACGAGAATAATGAATTACAAACTAATTTTGTTGATTCTCTGATTATGGAAAATAACGATAATGGTTTTTTCTTTGGAGGGATGTCTTCCGTACGAGCAGGCAATGGAGTAGGTTGGTGGCTTATTCAGCCAGAGAAAGAGAGTAATAAATATTATAAAGTTTACGCATCGGCAGATTCTGTTTATCTAGATCATACGCAGGAAATAGGAGAAGTTAGTATTAATCGAGACAATGGTGCTGGAGATGCGAGCTTTTCACCGGACGGTACAAAGTACGCTCGATATCTTCCTTTGACGGATTTACGAATTTTTGATTTTGATCGATGTACTGGAGACTTCTCTAATCCATTACACATTCCTATTCAAGATATTGCAGACACTTTATTGTCAACGAGTGTTGCTTTCTCATCATCGGGAAAATATCTGTATTTAGGTTCCAATGATTTTGTGTATCAATTAGATATGGAGGCTGAAAATATTGCAGCAAGTCGAATTACGGTAGCGGAATATGATGGGTTTTTAGATGAAGGATTGACTACAAAATTTGGACAGATGGAGTTAGGTCCAGATGGAAAAATCTATATGGCTTGCCCAGCGGGTCGATCTGCTTTGCATGTGATCGAGTATCCTGATTCGGCGGGCGTAGCTTGTCAGGTGAACCAACATAAGTTTTATGATCCAACAGTTGGTTTTAGTGGTAGTCTTCCCAACTTCCCAAACTTCCGCCTCGGTCCAGTAGATCCGCCATGTGAGTTGGTGAGTACGATTGATATTCCATCCTTGGTGTCTTTTGAAGTTTATCCGAATCCCTCGGATGAAATGATTCAGTTATCCGTGGGTGAAGGCTACGAAAAATTGACTTATCAGGTGTATAATGCGCAGGGACAGTTGGTAGAGGGAGATCGATTATCGGGTGAGATCACGGAGGTATTAACGATGCGGTATCCGGCGGGTTTGTATGTGGTGCATATTCGATCGGAGTCAGGGAGATTGGCGAGCCGGAAGGTGGTAGTAGGTCATTGAGATCAGTTCGCAATTACATCCATTGGACGAAATTACAAATGGTATATTAATAAATTACGACTGGTCAAAATGCATTGGAGCATGGATAAAAAAATCCCAAACCGCCTCAACCGTTTGGGATTTTTTATTTAATTTTTTTCAAAAGCCAACTACCGCAACTCACTCGTTCCACCAATATTCCTAAACGTATTCAATCCGCAATCTAGAAAGTCGGCATAATCCTGGATTCCTTCCTTAAAGCCACGCGGCGCAGCCATCACTTTTTCATCAGGACTCATCAATACGTATAGTGGTTGAGAATTTTGTTGGAAATTTACAATTTGGAAATCCGTCCATTTATTACCGACGTTACGTAGTTTTTTATTGGTGTACTTTGAAATAAAGACTTCATCCAATTTTTTCCGATCATCGACATAGAGAGAAATCAAAACATAATCTTCGTTGATCTTATCCCATACTTGTTCATCGATCCAGATATGCTCTTCCGTTTTACGACAATTCACACAACCATGTCCTGTGAAATCCAATAAGACAGGTTTGTTTACTTCTTGAGAATAAGTCATTCCTTCGTAATAATCTTTAAAACAATCTAGGTCATTGGCACATTTAGTAAAAGATTTAAAACGGTTTTTCAAATCTTTTTTATTAGCAGAAAATGTTGCTTCTTCTAAGAAAAAACTATAGCTGGCTGGCGGTGCAATACCACTCAAGATAGATAGCGAATTATACGCCTTAGTTTTTTCATTCATCATAAAACCAGTAGCTAGATAAACAGTCAAGGCCAATGATGCTAGCGCAAATCCTGTTCTCGGCAGAGATAGCTTTTTAATCGGACTATCGTGTGGGAAGCGGATATAACCAAACAAATATAAAGTCAATCCAAGTGCGAGTAGTACCCAAATAATCATAAATACTTCGTACCGCAAAATGCCCCAACCTTCCGTCATGTCTGCCACGGATAAGAATTTAAAGGCGAAAGCCAATTCTAAAAATCCTAAGACTACTTTGACGGAAGTCATCCATCCACCCGAACTTGGTAAAGAGTTCAACCAAGCTGGAAAAGCAGCAAATAAACCAAAGGGTAAGGCCAAGGCCATAGAGAATCCGAGCATTACAAAAAATGGTCCTACAGAGCTAGAAGTAGCAGACTGAACCAATGCCGTTCCGATAATCGGACCTGTACAAGAGAAAGAAACCAGAGCCAGCGTAAAAGCCATAAAAAAGGTACCTATGAGACCGCCTTTGTCAGCCATAGAATCCGTTTTGTTGGTCCACGAACTCGGTAGTGTTATTTCAAAATATCCGAAAAAACTGAATGCAAAAAAGACAAAAATCAAGAAGAATAAAGTATTCGGTATCCAATGAGTAGAAAGTATGTTTAGCATTTCAGGTCCAAACAAAGCGGTAAATAATAATCCGATACTTACGTAAATAACAATGATTGAAGCACCGTAAATCAATCCATTCTTGATACCTGTTTTACGATCTTTACTACCTGCGGTAAAGAAACTTACCGTCAGTGGAATCATCGGAAAAACACAAGGTGTCAACAAGGCGAGTAGTCCACCAGCAAATCCCATGATAAACATCCAGATGGTATTTTGTCCGGTAGCATCATCTTCTTCTCCACAGTTGCCGAGTGGTTTTTTATAGGTTTCAGAAATCATAGATACTTTCTGATCGATCTTATCTCCTTCAAATTTTGCGGCAGCTCCTTTGTTGTTGGTTGTGGTTAGGGCAGACATTTTCTCATCCGCCGCACTTCCCGTCAAGGCCACTAAATTATTCGGCTCTACATAAA
>CAZYAC010000199.1:0-9551 GCA_964645475.1 uncultured Saprospiraceae bacterium
AAGAAACAAAAAGAGAACGAACGTAAGGCTCGTCGTTGGTCTACGTTGATCTTACTATTACTATTGCTCTTTTTTTGGCTACCATTTATGACTGGAAAAATTCAGGCTCGACAAAAATTTGACAAAGTGGTAGAAATTCAATTCGAAAAGCCGAAAAAGTTTACCCGAACAGCCTCTTCCGAACGTTCCTCCACCCGACAGTCTAGTGCGATTAAAGAATCTTCAGTTGAAACCCCACCACCACCTGCACAACCAGTGGAACAGCCCGTGGAAAAACCGGTAGAAAAACCAACTCCTCGACCGAAGCCAATGGCTAAGATAGAACCACTCAAAGTTCCTTCTAAAAGACCAGTCCTAACCAGTCCTTCCAATGAAATAAATATGGAAGTAGCCGATATGATTGGAGAGATTTCTTCGGAAGCACAAGTGAGTCAGGTCACCCCAGAGATTACGGAAGTAATAGAAGCCACGGAAGAAGAATCAGAAGATAAAATCAGCGACTATTTTTCTAAAAATAAAAACAGCGGCGACGGTGGCGGCAAAGTAACGGATGCTGGCACTACGGGTCCAGGAAGCGACTCGGCTGGAGAAGGAGATAGTGGTAGCAGTGATTCAGGAGATTCAAATACCGATGGTCAAGGAGACTCCGGTGATAGTGGAGATGATTTTGATGGCAATGGTTTGTTGACTCGAAAAGTAATACACCGCGCCAAACTAGACGGACTGATCAAGCAAACCGGAAAGGTGGTCATCAATCTATGTGTCGATCAAAGTGGAAAAGTAATTTTTGCGGAAGCGGACGAATATAAATCTACCATCAAGGATATGGGATTATTAGTCAGGGCTGAAAGAACAGCAGCTAAGTACCGCTACGAAAAAGATTATACGGTAGCCAAGCGCCAGTGTGGAAAGCTGTCTTTTATTGTGAAACTTCCAAAGTAGAATTTTTTGTTGATTTGTTAGAAAATAATGAAGAATGAATTAATGAAAAATTAATAATGTCACTTTTGATGCGTTATTATTATTAGGACATCCGATTTTCTAATTCTCCAACATGAACTAAAAGAATCATTGTACTTTTGAATTAAAGAAAGGCCAATAGCTTTAAAAAAGCTAAACTCCACTATCTAATTTTTCAAATATACCCATCTTAAAAAGACGACTACTAACTACATTTAATTTGTAATAATTTTTTGTGTGTAAAGTTTGTAAACGTTAAAATTTGGCCCCTCAACAAGTACTCCTTTTACATTAAAACAAGGTCGATGCAGTTCCCAACTTTTTGGGCTGTTATCAGATAGCGGTGTTTTTGCTTTTGTTTTTAAAATATTTTTAGCTTTATATTTTTTGTTAGACTATCGTCTATTGTATGACTAATTTTTTCATAATCGTGCCTTCATCCGTTCGTAGTTCCACCCAGTAAATTCCCGTTGGTAAATCTGTTGGCAAAGTCATGCGATGCATTCCGGCAGCTTGTATACCCTTTTCTATTTCTCGATAGACCATTCCCGTAGCCTGGTATAATCTAATCTGAATTCCGGAGGAAGCAGGCAAACGATAAGACATCGTTACCTGCCTATATCCGGGATTAGGATAGAGAGAAAATTGGAATTGTTCTTCCAGGGATGTTGTTCTTGTTAATATATCCAACGTAGTGCTCACGATGCTATCGCAACCGTTAAATGCTGGATAAAATTTAACCAATATTGTATCTTCTAAGTATAAGACTTCATTATATAATTCTCCGGGTTGCAACTCAACTAGTATATCCGTAAATTTATTTTCTAGTACGAAAATTTTAGCCGTGGTAATACTGTCCTGACTTTCTCGGATCATGGTATCTCGCAAAACAATATCTTCTGTCAACACATGTCCAAAAACGGTATCTCCTGCACAATGGGTAGCTACATAAGCTCCATATAAATTTCCATATTTTATAGAATGCCAGACCCCATTGGTATTTACTCGATCATTTGGTTTTTGGATGGTAAGTTTATTAAAGAAGCTCGTTCCATCAGCTAGGTTTGGTTGTTGACTAACTCGAAATTTGACAAACCCAAAAGAAGCAGCCTCATTAATTTCATGCCCTACCAAATTGATATTATTAAAATTAAATCGTACGACACCATCTCCTACTACCTCATAATCATAAGGATGACTAGATGCTCCAGGACGCAGTGTTTCTACGTTGAGCTCAGGCGGCAATTGATCTTCAATATACAACCATGGTAAGGTGTCGTTGCCAGTATGCTGAAAACGCAAGTGGTATTCTATATCGGTGTTGGGAGCGATAGCACGATCATTACCATATCCGCGCGGATAAGACCTTAGAACATTCGGTAAAAAGTTTTCGTAGCTAATCTGAGCATCAATGGACTTAAAACGATTTGCATCGTCTTCCGGATAATGATTCACATATCCCTGCGTAAAACCACCGCCCATATACATTCCTACTCCTTCTACCGTAATCGATGGATTACTACGTCCAGGGTGACCTTCCGCTTGAGGTACTTCTAGTCGAACGGTCTTTCCTTCAGGATCCACGATAATCGTATCCGTTTCTTGACTATTCAGTTGAATAGCTTCGGTACGTGGAAGCACCCAATCTTCAATGATTACTCCAGTAACTGCCGCGACCATATCTCCAGTACCTACATTTGCGACAATAAACTGAAGCATGTCACCACTCACTACTTCTGCGCGTAATTCAAGGCTAGATTCATCCCAAATTGGATCTTGAGGCAAACATATTTCGTCAGGGCTAATCCGTGCTTGCACCTCATGGGTCATACCCGATTCAAGGTTGGTACAATCGTGCGCAATGGTGATTTCAAAATCCCCTATTCCATTGACAGGAACTTCAGGAATGTTGAAAGTGTATAAAGAATCATTTTGTCCACTTAAAGGAACAGTACTACTAACATAAGAAAAAGAGGAAGGTAAAATAATATCTACGACTGCTCCATCAGAAATATCCGTTCCAGTGTTACGGTACACAATATGGTAAATATTTTCATCACAATAATCTAAAAACGGCGTGGATATATCAACTTCCATTTCTTCACAAACGATGAAATCGTCCTTAAAATTAAAATTATAGGTAGTCGTATCATAGAGATTGTCTATTGTAAGAAAAGCAACGTCATCACAAGCATCCCAGTAATCACCTGGAGAAATAACTTCAACGACGTAGTCTCCTACTTCCAACTCGATAAAATAATCTCCGTTATCATCCGTCGTGCTGTAAAAGGTACGGTCCTCTCCTTTTGCTTTTACCAGCCAATCTTCTAAACCTTGTTCTCCATTTTCTGGAATACAATTTCCATTATCATCAATGGCAACTTTTCCACGCAATGCATTGGTGGTCGTATTACCCAGCGCATCGGCTTTGAGGATATAAGTTTGGGAAGAAAGAATATCACCGTTTGTATCTTTTTCTTGCTGGTTCGACACAATAAAGTAGTACTCATTTTCGTCGACGGTAAAAGGATAAGGCACATCATAACGGTCGTTACCTCCGTTAAAGACTTTGGTCCAAAGTGTGTCTCCATTTGCTTCGGTCCGAATTAGAAAGAGGTCCAAAAATGGCGACCCTAAACTTTCGGTGGAAGATAGAATTGAAAAACCACCACTGGGCATTTCCTGTACAAAAGCAGAAAATTCTCCTGCACTACCTCCATAGGTATTCTCACCAATTATTCCACCGTTTTCATCAACTCTCAACAAATAGGTATCGGCACTACCGCTGCCCTGCGAGGTCGTCATCCCACCAATCGCAAAATTACCATCACTCGTATTAATGATAGAGAAAGCTTCTTCATATCCATCACCCCCATATATCGTCTCATCCCCAATTCGATTTCCATCTTGGTCATAGCGGTATAAGCTAATTTCCCAACTAACCATCAAACCCGGAGGCAGATAATTACCAACTGCATAAATATTTCCGTTGGGAGCAAGCGCCATATCGACCAAAAAATCACTAGTTTCACTACCAAATCGATGGTTCCAAAGCAGCGTTCCATTGGCGTCAATTTTTCCAAGCCAACTATCATCCTTTCCAGCCG
Organism: uncultured Saprospiraceae bacterium; assembly: GCA_964645475.1. Taxonomy (GTDB): domain Bacteria; phylum Bacteroidota; class Bacteroidia; order Chitinophagales; family Saprospiraceae; genus JALZUU01. The sequence goes on from CAZYAC010000199.1 coordinate 4,068, forward strand.
TATCTACCTGAATTTCATTAATATCCAAACCAGACAAGCCTGAAGAACGAGTAGAACCCGCAAAAACAAATCCACCATCCGGGGTTTCGTGTAAGGCGTAGATTTTATCATAACCATCTCCCCCATATTTTCGACTCCATAGAATATTCCCCTCGGGGTCCATCTTTAAAATCCAACCTTCGAAATTAACAGCACCATTGATGAACGTATTCCCTCCCAAAAGATAATTACCATCTGAGGTTGGTATCACTTGAAAAATTTCTTCAAAATTACCTTCGGTTAAAGAATCCTGCCATATCAGGTTCCCATCTCGATCGGTTTTAAGCATCATTACCGAACTTTCTGAGCCCATTGATCCGGTGGTTAGCGTTTGTCCTAAATAAAGAATCCCACCATCCTCGGTAGGTAAGGCAGATTTTAGAAAATCAAATTCAGAAAAATTATAGAAACGCTCCCAGGTTTGGGCGTTTAATCCTAAGGAAAGCAAACAAACGAAACAGAGGACCAATGCTCGGGCATTGATAGCAATTGTTTTGGTTAAGAGTGAATAATTAGTCATGAATCGCTAGGTTAAATTCGTTTGATAATACAAAGATGAGGCAATTCTTAGCTTAAAACAACAACAATAAAACGCATTTGCCATAATAAATTTAATCATTTTCTTTATTTAAATCCCTCATTTACAGCAAAATAACTATATTTACGAATCTATTTTGTCAAAATTATCTATGAAAAACAGTCAACTTTATTTGATAATTTCTCAATTGGGAACCATAGAACACCGATCATTGGGTCAATTTGTGCGTTCTCCCTATCATAATCGACGTCCAGAATTGGTTATTTTTTGTGATTTATTGATAAAATCAGCTCAACTAAAAGATCAAATACCGAATAGTCGGGCGTATTATTTTAGTAAAATTTTTCCCGGAGAAGCATATGAGGATAAAAAAATGCGTTATACCGTTTCTTTTTTGAATAAGTTGGTAAAAAAATTTTTAGCAATTGAACAATTAAAAGAGGATCAAATTTCAGAACAACGGCTGGTGGCTAAAGCCTTTAGGAAGAAGGGGTTATCTACTATTTATGAAAAAGAAATACAGAGCTGTCTTCAGTTACTGGAAAAACAACCCTTTCGCAATGCCCAATACTATTTGGACAGTTATTTAATTGATTACGAAGATTACGAGGCTTTTTACAAAGCTAAAAAATCTGCGGGAAAGATTGGAGAAATTCTACCTAAGATCAATCAATCAGCTGATGTCTATCTTATTGCCACGATCCTTAAATTGAGCTGTATGTGGCTTAGTTTCAGACGACAAGAGCAGCCCAAACAACACCAATCTCTACTATTACAAACACTAAATCTAATTGAAGAACAGGAATATTATCGGCAATTCCCAGTAATTGAGATTTATTACTACGCATATCGGATGCTGATCGTCACACAGGATAATTCCTATTTTGATAATTTTAAATCACTAATGGAGCGACATCAATTTATCTTTCCAGTAGAAGAATTATCAGAATTATATGTCCTAGCTGTCAACCATTGCATCTGGCAAGCTAATCAGAACAAAGAGAAATATCGAAAAGAGTTATTTGAAATATACAAAAAAGGTCTTTCAGCAGAAGCGTTCTTTGACAATGGAGAGCTTAGCGGAAAAACGTATATTAATATCGTTCAAGCAGGATTAAATCAGGAAGCTTATGATTGGGTAGCCGTGTTTATTGAAAAATATAAACCATTTCTGAAACAGCCCATTAGAGAACAATTTTATTTGTTTAATCTAGCAAATTATCATAACAAAAGAAAAAATTACGATCAAGTAATGGAGATACTACGGAGCATAACCTTTGACGAAACGATGATGGAAATGTCTGCCCGAAGAATGCTGCTCAAAATTTATTACGATATGGGAGAAACAGAAGCTCTGTATTCTCTCTTTGATAGTTTTAAAAATTATATCTATCGACATAAAGAACTTAGTTATTATAAAAACCACTACCTCAACTTGATTAAATATACCAAGAAGCTTTTCACTTTCCATTCTAAGGATACGAAAGCATTGGAAAAATTAAAGGAGGATATCCTACAAACGGATGATATTATTGAAAAAACTTGGTTGCTGGATAGGTGGGCATTATTGAAATAAATAGATTTATTATTTGAGAAGCTTACTTAGATGTAGGTAATCGTAAAATAGGCGTCATTCTTAAGACGAATACAGGGATTATAGCCAAGAAACAAATCTTAACATCTAGTATTTTTTCGTATATTTGTATACGACGATTATCTAACCTTGATTCCCCTAGAAACCTACAATTTTATACCTATTCAGGTATTGCTTTCATAACCACCTTTATAGCCTTTTGATGTTCGCGTATATACGAACAGTTAACCATTATTAAAATTCTCGATCTATGCTCACACCATATGCTGGCCCCTGGAATTTTGCCCAAGCGGCTCACTTACTCCGCCGAACGATATATGGTCCAAGTCGTGCCCGTATTGAGCAAGCGGTAGCAGAGGGGCTAGAAGGTTCCCTAGAAACATTGTTTACTGCACCAACCGTAGATCCACCAATATATTACAATTTTAATGGTGACCCTGCCGCAGAAAATGGTACATCATGGGTAGGTCTTCCCATTGACGATAATAATCTTGGCCCAATCAGAACGGCACGACGTTCTAGTACTTATGCTTGGTGGCTTCACCGCATGAATACCGAGAATCAATCTTTGATAGAAAAAATGACCATGTTTTGGCACAATCATTTTGTGGTGGGTATTGAAGCTCGCCCAAATATGAACTGGTTTTATATCGAAAAGCTAAGAAATTTTGCGTGGGGGAATTTTCGCGAATTAACCAAAGAAATCACCATTGATCAATCTATGTTGATTTTTCTGAACGGAACCGAAAATCTCAGTTTTGCTCCAAATGAAAACTATGCTCGTGAGTTACTTGAATTATTTACGATTGGAAAAGGCCCAGTAGTAGCTCCTGGTGATTATACTACTTATACGGAGCAAGATGTACAAGAAATTGCCAAAGCCTTGACCGGCTGGTACGCCTGGACCAATAACACATGGCAAGCTTCTTTCCTCTCTTTTTTTCATAATAACTCGACCAAACAACTTTCTCATCGTTTTGATAATCAACAAATTCCAGATGCAGGTGATAACGAATATAAAAACGTCATTGATATTATTTTCGAAAAAGAGGAAGTAGCTTCCTATATCTGTCGCAGGTTATACATATGGTTTGTTAACTACCATTTAACACCAGAAATAGAATCACAGATAATTGCTCCTATGGCGCAAATTCTCTTAGATAATGATTATGAAATTCGTCCTGCTTTAAGAGCTCTTTTAAAAAGTGAGCACTTCTTCAGTGACGAGGTTCGTGGTTGTATGATCAAGAATCCATACGATCATTTCTATTCTGTATTTAAATCACTGGACGGTAATGTCCCAGACGACAATTTACAAGAATATTCCTTTTGGAAATACATTCACGGACAATCAGCTAATTTAGGAATGGAATTATTACAACTTCCTAGCGTAGCAGGATGGCGAGCTTATCATCAAGCTCCTAATTTTTATCGGGATTGGATTAATTCTGCAAGTATTGGACTAAGAAAAGAATTAATTCAAAAAGTAAACCCACGATTAAATCAACTACAACCTGGATTAGTGGGAATTGATCCACTCTCTTACATCGCTACGCTTTCCAATCCCCAAGACGTTAATCAACTAATGAATGATCTGATAGAATTGTTTTACCCTAATCCATTAACCGACGAGCAGATAACTTTTTTCAAAAATATCCTTATTCCGGGTTTACCTGATTTTGAATGGACTGTTGAATATGGTGTATATCTTGATGACCCAACCAACGATGAAATTCGAATGGCCATATCACAAAAACTAAATGATCTGTTCTCCGCCATGATTGACATTCCTGAATTTCACCTTAGTTAAAAACATCCCATGAAAAGAAGATCTTTCCTTAAACGTTCTAGTATCATTACGGTTCCCACCTTTTTTGGTGGTTTCCAATTAGCAGCACTACCCTCCCGTCAAATGAGCGAACTAGTTAATGGTGATAGTGATCGTGTATTAGTCATTATAGACTTAAACGGTGGTAATGACGGATTACAAACTTTTGTCCCGCTAGATGGCTACGACAACTTGGCTAATGCACGTTCCAACATTATTATTCCGCAAAATCAATTACTTTCACTAACAGATACTGTTAGCGTTCATCCTTCCATGGCTGGATTAAAAGACCTATACGACAACGCACAACTTGCCGTAGTACAAAACGCAGGATACACAGACGCTAATCGTTCTCATTTCCGCTCAGCTGATATTTGGAATAATGGAATTGAAACCACTAGTAATGTTTCCACCGGATGGATGGGAAGATATTTAGACGATAATTTTCCAGGCTATCCAGAAGATTATCCTACAGCGGATTGTCCAGACCCATTTGCCGTTACGATGGGCCGGTCGGTTAGTCAAACTTGTCAGGGGTTAGGAGGAAATTTCAGCATCGCTATTTTAGACCCAAACAATGTGGGAGGATTAAGTGTAGGGGTCGAACCTCCAATACCTAATAACTGTTATGGAGATGAGCTAAATTACATTATTGACACTTATAAGAAAACCAACGTATACGGCGAGAGAGTAACTACAACAGCAAACGCGGGAGCCAATTTATACGATTATCCAGACACCATTTTGGCGAATCAATTAAAAGTGGTCGCTCGAATGATTTCAGGTGGACTGCAGTCAAAGGTATTTATCTTACAACAAGGAGGTTACGATACGCACAGTAGACAAGTAGCGAATGATCCAACTACTGGAATACATGCTACTCTTTTAACGACACTTTCCGATGCCATTTTTGCCTTCCAAGAAGATCTCAAATTACTCAACCTAGAAGAACGAGTGATCGGAATGACTTTTTCTGAATTTGGCCGACAGATTAAATCCAATGCAAGTGACGGAACTGATCACGGGACAGCGGGACCGATGATGATTTTTGGCAATTGTGTCAACGGAGGAATTATTGGCGACAATCCTGTCATCAGTAGCGCTGTGGCAACGCAGGAAGGTGTTCCTATGCAATATGATTTCCGTTGGATATATGGTTCTATTTTAATGGATTGGTTTGAAGTACCTGAAACAAAAGTTAGAGAATTGCTACCCCCCGATTTTCAATATCTTCCAATTTGTAACACTTGTAATGTTGTTTCGACAGAAGATGAAATCGTCGCTTCTCTCGATGCTCAGGTTTTTCCAAATCCATTCCGTAAATTCTTTACCCTTAATTTTAAAATGGATCAAAGCAATACCGTTCGAGTAGACCTAGTTGATGTTTTAGGTAAAAAGATTAGAACTGTTCTTAATAAATCTCTTCATTCGGGAGACCATAAGGTTCACGTAGAAACACACCAATTAGTCAGTGGTGTTTATTTC
>CAZYAC010000200.1:0-9473 GCA_964645475.1 uncultured Saprospiraceae bacterium
TATCCCAAACAAATAAATCTTCACTAAAAGCATTATAGTAAACTCCAGAATGTTCGTTTTCATTTTTTTCTTTTGTTAAATCTTTATAAGCAACAGAAAGCCTAGTTTTACCAGTACCGTTGAAAGCATAAATTAAGACGATATTTTCACCTAAATTATAAATTTTCTCTGCGATTTTTTTATGATTCATAGTTTACTTGAAATTGGGAAACAATTGCTGCATAAGTCCTTTTTTATGGGCTTTAAGGCTGGTTATTCTTTCTGTTTGCTCCTTTATTAATTTATCTAGTGAGTAAAAGCATTCAGCTATTTTCTGTTGTTCTTTTAATGTTGGAATAGCTATTTTTAATTTTGAAAAAATTGAAATCCAATGTCTTTTATGGACTCCTTTCTCAAATTTCATAATTTGCATTGATTCGTAAATAAATCTAATATTATATCCTTTTTTTTCTAATAAAATTTTCATTGCTGAAGATTTTGCTTTAAAAGGAAAATCAACAAATTTTGAAGCTGTTGTAAAATCATCGAAAATAATAACAGGAAGTCCTTTATTAAAAACTCCATCTTTTTCATTGGTATATCCTAAGATAAATGTTTTTCCTGCTGTTAAGACAGGTGTCGGATAGGAATTATTGTACTTTGCACTTTCCACTAAATATTTAGTAGGTTGAAGATAATCCAAACAGTTACTTAACTCTATCTCATTCCACTTCCCCACAAATTCTGAAAACCGCAACCTCGGCACCCGCTCCCCTTCCGCAGGAAAAAGCTGTTGTAACAACCCTTTTTTGTGGACCTTTAAAAAATCAAGTTTTTCATTTTGGGTTTGGATTAGATCGTCTAGGGAGGTGAGGCAGGCGGCTATTTTTTGTTGTTCTGGAAAACTTGGGAAAAGAATTTCAACTTCATTCAAAGCGTCCTGCCCAATGTTATATCTCGTACTTCCTGCACTTCTAGAGGTTATCTCTTTCCTTACGAATGAAGTTTTTAATAGATAGTTCATAAACATTGGCTCATATTCAGATTTCATTTTCCCTCGAATTACAAACCCTCCAAAAACGGCCGTTTTTTCTTTATCTAAATATACATTTGCTTGTCCAGCATCTTCTCTTGTTTCAGAACTTCTCTGAAATACAATATCACCATAACAAACTTCATTTTTTGAAATTTCTTTTTCTGAAATCTCAACTGAACCAATTATTTTATCATAAGTAATAAATGTATTTTGGATTATATCCAGTACATTAATAAACTTAATTCCTTTTCCATATTGCTCTTTACTGGCATTTATTCCATTCTTAAATTCTAGAAGTTCTCCTAATTTTTTCTTGTCCCATTCTTTTTCTTTCTGAAATTCAGGAAACCGAAATTTCGGCACGACATTATTATTTTTCTTCTTATTACTCATAAACTTTCAATCCTGCTATTTCTCGCCCTTCAGCACGTTTTTTTAATAAGGGAATTAAGTCCTCCATCAAGGCTAATTCTTTTTTACTTCGCTCTTTCCATCCCAAGTCTAAGGGTTCCAATAAATCGTTTAATTTTTCACCATCAAAAATCATTCGGTCCATAATCTTTTCGACAAAGGCGCTTAGGCTTTCCGCACTGATTCCCTGTTTTTTGGCAATGATCCGTAATTCATTGGCAGATTTTTCTGCTTTAAATTTAATATACCCATCTTCGATTTCTTTGACCGTCATACCGCTACCTATTTCCAAAGTATTGATATAGTCTACAATATCATCTCGCTCGTCCATCATATTGGCACTAGAGCTTAGGAGGTTGATCAGTTGCGTACGAGACATTTTTTGTTTAGAAGGTTTGTCCTGCGTATATTTAGCAATCAAGCCCATGATATAATCATAGTCAATCACCGCAGACGAAAAGAGGACAAACTCAAAATCTAATTGTTGTACCTCTGGAGGAGTCTGATCCCCACCTTTTTCCTGTTGGGCTTTCAGCCGTTTGGCTGTTTCTAAATAGATACTTCTAAAAGACCGCAAGCTATCTTCTGGTAAGAGTTTTTCAATGGTAGCACTTTGAGCCTCATTTAAATCTGTATATTGATCTAACTGCGTTTTTAATCTTTGAATCTCTTTAAATTTATTGATAAACCCACCGCGCGCCATATCTCCTTTTAGATTATTGACTTCCTCGGGTTTAGCCTCCAATCCCTGTAGTTCCATAAATTGATTCAAATCCTCGATCGCCTTTTCGTATTTTTCCAAAACGACCGGAGCAGCATCCACTAACCAAATCTCTTTGGGGTTGTCCATCTTCGCACCGGAAAATAAAGCGATGGCTTCGTTTACAGCCTCCTCTTGTTTACGAAAATCTAAAATATTCCCATAAGGTTTGGTATGATTTAAAATCCGATTGGTTCGAGAAAAAGCTTGAATCAATCCGTGATATTTTAAATTCTTATCAACGTATAAAGTATTAAGGTATTTAGAATCAAAACCCGTCAAAAGCATATCCACCACAATTATCACATCAATTTTGTTTTTGTGTGGATAATCCTTATTCGTATATTTTTGGTCTTTAATTCGCTGTTGCACATCCTGATAATACAAATCAAATTCGTTGATCGAATGGTTGGTGCCATATTGGTTATTATAATCGAGAATAATGGCTTTCAGTGCTTCCTTTTTTATATTTGGTTGTACCTCATTATCGGCTTTCTCCTGCGGCAAATCCTCTTGAATTTGTTTAATGTCTTTATTCCCTTCCGCTGGAGGAGAGAATACACAAGCGATATTTAAAGGCTGATAGGTATTATCTTTCTTCAGCCTGTTCGATTGTAGTTCCTTAAATAATTCATAATAATAAATAGCGTCGTTGATGGAAGCCGTTGCTAAAACTGCGTTAAATTTTCGGGAATTAGTAGCGGACTCGTGCTTATCAATGATCGCATTAGCAACGGCCACTTTATGGATATTACTTCCAATTTTTGTAAGCGCATCTTTTTCTTTAAAATAATCGATATGAAAACGCAATACATTCCCATCATCAATGGCATTACCGATGGTGTAGGCATGTAGTTCTTTTTGAAAAACATCCTGTGTTGTTTTATAAGAAGCGTTGTCCCCTTCGATGGTTTTATAAGTAGCATTTTTTTCAAAAATAGGCGTTCCCGTAAATCCAAACAATTGAGCGTTCGGGAAAAACTCCTTAATTGCTTTATGATTATCACCAAACTGAGAACGATGACATTCATCAAAAATAAAAACCATTCTTTTATTATGGAGCGGCTTTAAGCGTTCTTTAAAAGTGATGGTTCCCTTCTTCTTTTTACGTTTATTCCGTCTACTATTTTCGTCCAACGCCAATCCTAATTTTTGGATCGTCGTAACAATCACCTTATCCGCATAATCTGTAGATAGCATCCGTCGCACGAGGGTCTCGGTATTGGTATTTTCTTCCACACTCCCCTCTTGAAACTTATTAAACTCGATTCGAGTCTGACGATCCAAGTCTTTTCTATCTACGACAAACAAGCATTTTTCAATATCAGGGTTATCCTTTAGCAGTGTACTAGCCTTAAAGGATGTAAGTGTTTTTCCACTCCCCGTAGTATGCCAAATGTAGCCATTCCCTCTATTTTGTTGAATACAATCCACGATGGCCTTTACCGCATAAATTTGGTAAGGCCGCATGACTAACATTTTTTGTTCACTAACCACCAAAACCATATAACGGCTGATCATTTGCCCCAAAGAACACTTGGCAAGAAAAGCATCTGCAAAATCATATAAATTATGAATCTTACTATTGTCCTCTTTCGCTAATTCATAAACGGGTAAGAATTGTTCATCTGCATTAAAGCTAAAGTGTTGATTATTGTTATTAGCAAAATAGAACGTATTGCTTTCATTACTGACAATAAATAGCTGCATAAAGCAAAGTAAGGATTTGGTAAAACCATTACCAGGATCGTTTTTATACTCGACGATTTGCTGCATTGCTTTTCTAGGACTTACCTGTAGCGTTTTCAGCTCAATCTGTACAACAGGAATACCATTGATCAGCAGTATTACATCATAACGATGAAAGCTATTTTCCGTATTGATGCGTAATTGGTTGATAACCTCAAAATCATTTTTGCACCATTCTCTGATATTTACAAGCGTATATTGTAGAGGTGTCCCATCTTCCCGTATGAAGGTATTCCGTTGTCGGAGGTGATTAGACGTGGTAAAAACGTCAGAATTTACGATCTCCGCGCGTAGCTTAGCATATTCCCCATCAGAAAGGGTAACTCTGTTTAGCGCATTGAATTTTTCACGAAAATTTTGTTCTAGGGTATTCCAGTCCCTTATATCAGGACGATAGGTATATTTGAGATCAGTTAGTTTCTTGATCAGTTTATTCTCAATGTTTGCTTCTTTTATCATGTAGCTTTTCTTAACCGAAATGTACGCACTTTTGGGCGGGTAACCAATTTTATTGGTAGTTGTATGGAAAATATATCTGTTCCATTTAGTCCTATATCTACTAGGTGTCATTATGCAGTAATTAAGACGCTAGATTAGCACGTCTTATGTAGAAATGAATATTAGCTATCTCTACCAATCGAGAATGTTCGACCGACCATGAACAAATAATAATAAATAGAAACATATCTACCTATAAATCAATGGTCGATTCATTTTCAGGTTTAATCTTATTGCTTTAAAAACGGCAGATTCTCCTTGATCAGCACCGTGCAAACTTTCTAATTTTTTAAATAATTCTGACGCCTCTTTGAAATTATGTTGCTTAAACAAAGCAAATATCCAGTTAGTATAAGCGCTTAATTCTATTTCTGCGCTATTTGATTTTTCCAAAGCAAAGCGACATAATTCGATGGCGGATGCGGGTTCATCCAGAGCGACATATAAGTTTGCCAAATTAGTAATAGCTGCCAAGTAAGTGGAATCACTTGCCTGAATAGATTGCTTGAAAAAAACTTCTGCTTGGTCGTATTCTTTGAGTCTCATATACGCCAAGGCTATGTTACTTAGAATTGCGGGATGATTGGGTTCCAGTTGATTAGCCTTTTTAAAAGATATCAACGATTGTTTAAACTTCTTTTTAGATATCATTTCGATCCCTCTCTTGTTGGCAATTTCTACCTCTTTAGATTTGAACCTTTCACCAGATTTGAGAATATTCTTAGGGGAAATTTTCTTTATACTTTTTTGGTTATTGTCATCTGCGTTGTTAGAGCAAGAGAAGATGGTTGCAATGCTTATTGTGATAAAAAGAAGTATAATTAGATTAGATAAATTCATTTTAAGATTAAGATTATTTCGAAAAATGTTAGATTAAAAGGTAGTAGTTTTGCTATTAGTTATATGTAGTTAGATTCGGATCGTTGCTTAGTAATTTATCATTTTTTGCTACTACCCTTTTCATTTCCATCTCTCTTTTATGCATCGCTGAGCAAAAGGTTTTAAAATCTGAACTTCTACTTGGAATAGGAATGCCCCATTTTTTGACAAGGCCATTATATCCATTGAGGATACCAATTTGTTCTTTTAAAATAAAAAAATCATTTGTTTTTACAGGGTAGAGAAAACCACCAATGTGGGCTTTCTTGATGTACATGTAAGAGATAATCTGATGCATAGAATCCCTATCGATACTTTTTTTCTCTAGGATTCTATACTTTGCATCAATAAAAAATCCTTCCTTCCAAAAGTCGGGATATCTAATGTAATGCTTAGTATCTTTGAATATTCGTATCCCATCTTTTGAGATATCATTTCTAGGATGTTTAAATCCGCAATCTTTTAAAATGGTATTAGTATATTCCTCCCAAAGCCACGCCCCGTCAAATAGTAATCCGTAGATTTTATCCTTTTCCTGACCATATTTCAGTCCCTCGTATCTCAAAATTTGCAAGCATATTTTCTGTAAATTTCGATACTCAGAAAAATACGGATGAATCATAGGTCTAACGTTTTTATTGATAATGCTAGTTCTACGATTCTTCTCAAAAGAAGGGGTTGCTTGGATGATTTTAGCGACACCGTTTTTTGTTTCTGCATCAGATGATAAAATATTCTGGGCAAATTGATGCTTGGCTATATACTCGATAGTATGCCGGATAAGCTGTGTGATTTTGTTGTCATAGCTATGCTCGCGTGCACTGTACGCAATCTTACCAGCAAAGGGTAGATTGTGTCGAATATGACGAGAAATATTAACGGGACCTTTTATGTTCGCGTTGTTATAGGCTTTTCGCTGGTATTCTTTGTAGATGCCTTGACCCAATGCTTTTTTTAGATAATACGGGAACAAGTAAAAAAGTAAGAAGTCGAAATTATTTTCGTTGTTACTGCTGTGTTTTAAATCGAAGATATTAATGGAGAAAACCTTTTGCAGCATGTAGTGCAAAAAATAATCTTCTTTTCCTTCTGCAAATCTGGAATGGATTGTTACCTCAGTATCGTTTAGGCCTACGAAGCCCATGATGTTATTTGTCTGAATGGTCGTGTTGTTTAGATCAAAAATACGTTCGTTATTAATCTTTTCTTTTTGATTAGAAAAAATTAATAGGTTAGAAGTATCATTCGACAGATTAATATTTAGCTGCGCTATCTTTTGGATATTCGTTAGATGTTTAAGTTCAGTATCCTGAATATCCATAGAACTATTATCAGGTATTCTTAACATCGTCAATATTATTATAAGCACGTTTGAGATCTCCCAATAATTCTGTCGAATTCGGAAAACCTCTTAGGTATTCAAAAAGTACTCCTTCGATATGATTTCCCCATAAAAATTCAAATGAATTACTTTCATCTTTATACAGTTCTAACTTAAGAAAATAAGCAGGTCCAATATGATAAGCAGCATTCAACCCGGGAACTTTTTCGATAGCCTCATTAAGTTTTTTCATTCTTGTCTCTGCCTCATTTTTATGATCCTCAATATTATCATCCCACATCGAAATTCTATCAAGTGCTTTTACTTCTTTCCAGGCAAAGCGACGACGCATCGCAAAGTCCATACTTTCCACACTTCTGTCAATATCGTTCATGGTTCCAATGATATATACATTTTCGGGTACGTAGAATCCATTGCGAAAAACATCGTCTTCATTTTGTAGATTCGCGTATTGAGTTTTGACTTTTCCTTTCTTTCCTCGATAACCGGGATCGATGGAGAAAAATAATTCTCCAAATACTTTAGAAATTTCAGCACGGTTTATTTCGTCGATAATTAGTACGAATGGCTTTTCTTCTTGAATGGCTATTTCTGTTTTAACCTTATACTTCTTTTTAAAATACTCAGCTATCGGTACAGTATATGGTTTCCAGTCTCTAATTTTTCCAGATAAAATATAGTCCTTTATCATCGGCTTTGTAATTGACATTCGTGTCCCTACATCTGTATCAGGAATTGCAACACAGGTTTTATTACTATTGATTTCTACTTTAAATTTTTTCTTATGAGTGGGTGTTTCAAATTCAATATTACTTTCTAATAACTCGTCAATGAATTCTATGTAGAGCTCATCAAAATTATTTTTCTCTTCTTGATTAATAGCACTCCTACAAAAACTTTTAAACAATCCATCTCTTAGTTCAAATCCAAGCTCTGAATTATCTTTCTTAATTGGTCGAAGGCCTTCAACAAAATCTGTGTAATCATAGGATGGGTGAAACTGAACAAATTGAATAAATGGCGAGTCTTCTGATTCACCTGTAAGTTGTTTCGCAATTCTTTTGGCAAGAAAGGTTTTTCCGGTACCGGGTGCTCCGGTTAGGATTAGGTTTTTGTTTGCTTTTAGGAGTTTGATATACTTTATGTCCACTGATTCGAATTTCAACATATTATTTCTTTTTTCAAATACTTTACAATAAAGTTCGAACAAGTCATTTTTTAGTTCGTGAAGCATCTCAGTATAATCACGATCCAGAATATGAGAATCAGTTATATTGATTTCTTTACCAAATAAATAATATCTGTTCTCCTGCAGAGATTCTAATTCATTTTCTAAAAACCCATGATATGTAAACCCTTTCTCCTTAAATTTATTTACTAATCCTGAATCAACTAGCGTTAAATATGCATCTGCAAATGGTTGTATATATTGAACAGGAGACATATTGTTTTTAAATGGAACATATTGTGCATTAAATCCAATACCATATCTGATTTTACTTTCTCTGTAAATTATATGGTATTGTACCTCAGTTCCTCCGCCCTCATTTATTGACCAATCTTTTCCGGTATCATTCTTTTTAAATAAAATTCCAGCTTTAGAAGTCTTTGAAGCTCCATTTAGTTGTTTTCTTTTATATCTGAAAGTATTAGTAAAATCACCCAGATCGTTATTTATTTTACTTATTAATTCTCTTAGAGATAAAATTGAAAAAGAGGTTATTTCCATAATTTTTGTTTTTTTAATAGCTTGTACCAACTCAGGTCGTAAGTTCATGAAATCGGCACCCTATTTCACAGAATTTAATATAAAAAAACAGGTAATATTTATTACATGAAAGATAATTGCACTATCGAGTAAGGCTATTTCTATCCGGTAAGTTTTCTCAAGGTAAGTAAAAGTAAATATATAAAAAACATAATATCTACCAAAATAAAAAACGATAAGTTATAGTGCTATTTTGCTTTTTACTTAAAATATCAAATTATAATTCAAATCTCTAGCACAAAAGGGGGATTTTTCTTCTAACAATTAAATTCTATTGAGGAAATTAACTTTTTCACCCCAGCCCCTCTACCTTCCAAACCACCCGCCAAACTACAACGCCTTTTGATGCCACAAAATCGACTCCCCCACTCCAGTCCGTCAATTTGAACGATCCTTTTTGTTTTCCAAAAATCACCTTTTCAACTCTTCTTACAATCAGCAACCGATCAATCGCCATCAGATACCATTTCCCGTTTTCAAACCGATCCCCAAGATCAGGGGTACCACTACCAACGTAGACTCCACCACTCCCGGTGGCAGATCGCTCGTAGTCGTATAGCCGATCGCGTTCTCCTGTTGAATATTCGGTAAGAAGATATACTTGGGTTTTGTAGGACGTTTTTTCTTGGCCATGATCTCCGGTCCCGTCAAGATTGGGACAAACTTCCCGTCACCAAGTTCTGCTGGACCCTGAGACGACCGAACTCCTTCCCCCGTGATCAACCACGATAAACTCACATCAAATAACTCTGCCACCTTTTCCAGATTATTCCGATGCATTTTACTGGCGCCCCGTTCCGCACTGGACTAGGCTTGTGGGGTGACGCCCAGTATTTTGGCTGCTTCCCGTTGCGTTAAACCTTTCTTTTTTCGGGCAATTTTAAGTCTCGACTTTTCCATATAAAGTAATTAAAAGCATTTGTTGTTTCTGTTGGCAAAAACAAATAAAACATAGTATAATTGTATTGTCTTTTGTATTTAAAAACAATTAAAAGTTTAATCACCAAACTACCTTTATTATGGCGAAAAAAAAAGCTACTAGAAAAAAAAT
>CAZYAC010000201.1:0-9379 GCA_964645475.1 uncultured Saprospiraceae bacterium
TTTGAAGGTTTATAATTATCTAAAAAGGTCAACCTATTTCAGGCATGGACAAATATTCAATATCCAATGTCGAATGTTCAATATTGAATAAAAATACGGTATTAAAAATCTATGAACAGCGGCTTCAGTGAAACCAATCTATCCTCTCTAAGTTGTTGATAGCTTATTTTATGAAAACCGATTCGCAATTTTTATTGAATATTGATTTATTGGATATTCAACATTGAATATTCTTCGCTTTTTTAATCTTTCGAACAATCCTGATGGTGAATATCCAATGTCCAATATTGATTGTGGGGCGCTCCATTAAATCCTTCGCAGAATTTACCCATTTACCAACTCTTCCACTAATTTTCCTCCTCGCAATTTAATTACTCGTTGAGTTTTAGCAGCTAGCTCTAGATCGTGGGTCACCATCACCAAGGTGGTACCGGCTTCTTTATTTATTTCAAAGATAAGATTTTCTACGGTGGCGCTGGTGGCTTCATCTAAGTTTCCAGTAGGCTCGTCGGCAAAGAGGATGGATGGTTTATTCGAAAAAGCTCGGGCCAGTGAGATCCGTTGTTGTTCTCCTCCTGAAAGTTGCGTGGGATAATGATCATGGCGATCTGCCAGTCCTACTCGCTCCAACAATTCCATACAATCTTTACGGATACCTTTCATCCCACGTAATTCCATCGGCACCATAACATTTTCCAAGGCAGTAAGCGTGGGTATGAGTTGGAAATTTTGAAAAATAAAACCAACATTTTCGTTACGGACAGCAGCTCGTTCATCTTCATTTAGATCATCTAAATTATGACCATTTAAAATCACCGAACCACTGGTGGCACGATCCAATCCAGCACACAATCCTAGCAAGGTTGTTTTGCCACTCCCTGAAGGACCTACAATCGAAAAGGTTTCGCCGGGCTGAATAGCAAAACTTACTTGATCTAGTACGGTAAGCACCCGATTACTACCTTGATAGGTTTTAGTTAAATTTTCTACGACGAGCATACGGTATTTTTATTTTAAAATGAAAAACCCGACAAGATTTAATTCTGGTCGAGTTTTCATTAATTCTTCATCATTAAGACAATTAATTTGCTTATTTGTTTTAGAGACATAAAAAAATAATTATCCGTTTTGACTTCTCCGCTGGTATAAGGGACTAACCTAAAATTCTGCACTACCAGGCGTTCTTGGAAATGGAATTACATCTCGGATATTGGTCATACCCGTAATAAATAAAACCATTCGTTCAAAGCCCATTCCGAATCCAGCATGAGGACAGCCACCAAACTTTCTTAATTCTGTATACCACCAAAGCTCTTCTTCATGGATATCCATTTCGGTCATTCGCTTTTGGAGAAAATCCAGTCTTTCTTCTCTTTGAGAACCACCGATTACTTCACCAATACCCGGAAACAAAACGTCCATCGCCGCAACCGTTTTCTCATCTTCGTTCATACGCATATAGAATGCTTTGATGTCTTTTGGATAATCTACCACAATTACGGGTTTCTTGAATTTCTTTTCCACCAACCAACGTTCGTGTTCTGACTGCAAGTCTTTGCCCCACTCTACTTCATATTCGAATCTTCCTTTTTTATAAGGCTTAGAGTTCCGTAGAACATTGATCGCTTCGGTATAGGTGATTCTTTCAAAATCATTATCCACTACAAACCGTAAAGTTTCGATCAATCCCATAGGACGACGCTCCTCTTTTTTCATATTCTTTTCCAGCTTGGCAATTCGATCATCCAGTATTTTCAGATCATCAGGATAATTATCCAAAATATAGTTGATCAGATACTTACTAAAATCCTCTGCCAAATCCATATCGTCGTGAATGTCTGCAAAAGCTATCTCAGGCTCAATCATCCAAAATTCTGCCAGGTGACGCGAGGTGTTCGAATTTTCAGCTCGGAAGGTTGGTCCGAACGTATAAACTTTGCCAAAGGCCAGCGCCGCGATCTCGGCTTGCAGCTGTCCAGAAACCGTCAGATTAGTTGCCTTACCAAAGAAATCTTTTTTATAATCCACTTCTCCGTTTTCATCTAGTGGGGCTTTATTGGTTTCAAACGACGTAACGTGAAACATCTCTCCAGCTCCTTCCGCATCGCTACCGGTGATGATCGGTGTATGCATATAATAATAACCTTTGTCATTAAAATATTTATGGACCGCAAAAGCCACAGCGTGTCTAATACGAAAAACCGCACTAAACGTGTTAGTTCGCATTCGCAAGTGTGCCTTCTCCCGAAGAAACTCCATCGACTGGGCTTTGGGCTGTAATGGATATTTTTCCAGATTAGTAGCTCCGAGTACTTCTATCTCCTCCGCTAGAATTTCCATCGCCTGACCGGAACCCTGAGATTCTACCAGTTTACCTGTAATAGCTAAGCAAGCATGAAATCCGATGTTTTTCATCAAGGATTCTGGAAATTTTTCAAAATCCACCACCACCTGTACATTATTAATCGTCGAGCCATCATTTAAGGCGATAAATCGGTTGCTACGGAAGGCTCGCACCCAACCCTTGACGAGAATGGATTCATTTAATGTTGGGTTCTTTAAAACCTCAGCAATTTCAATTCTTCTTTTCATATCTATTATGGTATTTCTTTGATGGCGCGAAAATAATAAGAATATTTAAAAGAACGGGGAAACGATCCGTGATAATCACGCTGCTCTTTCTACGCCTGCTATTCTTAGAAAGATGCAAAAACTTATGAACAAAACCCTAGGTATTTTCTAATAGTTCCTTATATTGGATAATCATCCCGATTCAGTCTGAGCACAAAATAGACTGAATCATAACATCCTAATAGAATACTTAATATTATGTCAAACCAATCACTCACTGAGCGGCCTGCTATCGGCACCTCATCAACCTACTTTAGAAAATATATTGATTTAGTACCAGATGGCAATCTTACAGAAATCCTGAATAGGCAAGAAGATACCATGGCAGATTATTTTTCCAACCTATCAGCATCTGACTGGGATATAAGTTATGCCTCAGGTAAATGGACCGTTAAAGAAAGCTTATTGCATATCATTGATGTCGAGCGCGTAATGGCCTATCGAGCATTAGCCATCAGTCGAGGAGATCAGACCCCACTTCCAGGCTTCGACCAAGATGCTTATGCTGCGCTAGGGAAGGTAGATCACCGCGCTGGTGCATCTTTAATCGAAGAATATCGTACAGTAAGAAAAGCCAGTGTTAGTTTATTTCAAAATATGAGCAATGCGGACTTTAATCGACTAGGCAATGCTAGTAATCATCCAGCCTCCCCACTGGCACTCGCATATATTATCGCCGGCCATGAACTACATCACTTAGAAATCTTACAAGAAAAATATGCTCCTTTATTTTCCTAAATAAAGGTCATAAATCCTTGCGCTTACCTCAAAGTCAAGCTTTCTTTAAAATTAATTTGATGTCTAAAATAAAAATACCAATACCTAACAGTTTCAATTTTCGGCTGTGTCTTGACTTTCTAAATCGTTCGCCTCTGGAAATCATGCACAAGATAGAGAAAGATAAAGTCTATAAATTGATATACTTCACGGGAAAACCCGTAGTCCTAAAAATAAAACAAAAGGATAATTTTTTAATTGTAAAAAATCTAAATGGTGGTAAATTAAATGTTGCTTGGAGACATGCTATTCATAACTTCGTTGTCGATTGGTTTGATCTAGATCGAGACTTGCGACCTTTTTATAAAATGGCTGCCAATGATATTGTATTAAACCAAGTGGTAAAAACTTACGATGGTTTGCGACTAATGGGAATTCCGGATATATTCGAAGCGATTAGTTGGGCTATTTTAGGTCAACAGATTAATCTCACCTTTGCCTACCGACTCAAAGAACGGCTGGTAAAAGAATATGGTAAATCCTTTAAGTATGAAGGCAAAATTTATTATGCTTTTCCAAATCCAGAAGTTATCGCAAAACTATCGCCTGAAGATTTGCGGCCTTATCAAATCTCTCAACGTAAAGCCGAATACCTCATCGGAGTGGCTAAAATAATTGCACAAGGAGAATTGGATAAAATTGCCTTATTAAAACTCTCTCCAGAAGCAGCCAAAGAAAAACTGGTTAAGATCAGAGGAATCGGTAATTGGACCGCCAATTATGTTATCATGAAATGTCTACGTTATCCAGACGGATTTCCACTAGAAGACGTCGGATTACACAATGCCCTTAAACTACAAATGAATCTGCCCAAGAAACCAGATCTCGCCACCATCAACAAACTTGGGACTAAATGGCAACCTTGGCGTGGCTATGCTACCTTCTACTTGTGGCAAACTTTGTAGTCATCACCGCTCGATAAATCCCAACTAAATAGGTACGTTAAAAGCTTTCTCCTTTCCTATTCCTAGAAATAAAATTTATTTTTTTGCCAACCTTTAACATTTCTACCCTAAATTTTCAACCAAGTCAGATAATTCGTGTTTCCCTTTCAAGAATAAACAGCCCATCATTCATTTAGGCAATAGTTTGATCTGTTAATATTCTATATTAGGGGTATAATTGACTGATAATCAATTTTTTGTTTTTAAACTTAGAATACATTTACCCCTATATTAATTATGGAAAGTAGCCTGTTTTATATGAAGTAGTCCGACTTTATTACCGGATTACTTTAATTAAGCGGTGTAAGATTTATTTCTTACATCGCTTTTTTTAATTATAAACTTAATTAATATTTGTTTATATTTACATCGTAATCCCACGAAAATTTTAGTTAGTATGCAAATACTACGGGTTTTCCGATTGCAAAGGAATTTCTGGTACTACTTAAACTAACTACATCTCATACACTAATAAACGATGTGCCACAGTCACTTTTCTTTTGACTATTTTCACACATCCTCACCATTTTCTCTACCACCAGTCTTCCACACCTAAGAACCGCCACATAGCACATACTCCAGAGAACAACTGTTCGATGACCAAAACTCCCTATTTGTCTTTGATGAATAAGAGTTTGTCCAAATTTTCATGATTGTGCGAAATTGAGAAAATTTTATGCTGAATAAGGCAAAAAACATAAACGATGCCACAGCATCGGTGAGGCTTTTTAACGCAATACAGTATAAAATTTGCCAATTGCAGCCAATTAATGGAAGTTTAGACTAACTCTAAACTGAACGTATTAAAAAAACTATTACTAAAATCCTATGTTATGCAACGAATTTTACTAATCCTGTGCTTAGTCTTTTCTATTCCTATTATAAACACACTTACTGCTCAGTGTGATGGCGGACGTATTACTACCGACCACGGTGCTACTACGGCCTATGCCTGCGTCAATGACGGAGACGGTGATTTCATTTCTTTCTATAATAATAGTCTTGCCATGACTGATTACATTTATGTAATTACGGATGACAATAATACCATTCTCGCCTTTTCAGAAAATGCTTTCGCCAACTTTGAAGGAGCAGATGTGGGAGACTGTCGTGTATGGGGACTATCTTTTACAGGCGACTTGATCGCAGAAATGGGAGACAATGCAGCAATGGTAGATTTGGCTAGTGAATGTTTTGACCTAACTGAAAATTTTCTCACTATAGAACGTCGAGAACTTCAAGAGAGTAATCTAATGTTAGTTTCTGGAGGACAAAATAATTTAGTAACTATTGATAATAACAACAATGCCATGGTCATGGTTACCAATATGAATGGGCTCTCTGAAAACTACGTTTACGTATTACAAAGAACCGACGGAAAAATTATCGCAATCAACGAAACAGGTATATTTGATCTTGCTACCCAAGTTCCTGGAACCTACTTCGTTTTTGGTTATAATTTTTCTGGAAACGTTCTACTCATGCCAGGTAATAACCTTACGGGCAATACGCTTTCAGATGGTTGTGTCGTCAAAAGTTCTAACTTAATTACCATTCGTAAATCTAATGCCTCCTCGATCAATGGGTGCTTAGCTGATGGAGCTACCGTAACAACTAAAGACGGGGAAACCGTTTCTTATGCTTGTGTAGATAATGGAATAGATGATTTTGTGGGTTTTGACAATACCAGTATCGCCGGTGTGCAATATCAATACGTGATCACGGACGATAACAATATTATTCTGGGATTACCCGAAAGTGGTTTTGCGAATTTTGAAGATACGGGATCTGGAGATTGTCGGGTTTGGGGACTTTCTTATCAGGGACGACTTACCGCTGAACTAGGAGATGAACTCACTACCACTTCCTTGTCTGATGACTGCTTTGACCTCTCGGAAAATTATATAACCATCATTCGTCGTCAAACTGAAGAAACAGAAATAAGCCTTTCCGATGGATCTAATAGCGTAGAAATTAATGATAATGCAGCCGCTAGTTTTGACTTTATTAATAACGGTGAAAACGACGCCAATTTTGCCTACGTAATTACCCGTTCAGACAATAGAATTATTTCAATCGTTGAGAATGATTATGATTTCGCTTTCGAAAAACCTGGGAAATACTTTGTCTACGGATATTCTTACATCGGTGAAATTCAGTTTAGTGTTGGAATGAGTGCCAGTGGATTAATTTCCGATGGATGTTCTGAAAAGAGTGATAACTTTATCTTTGTGCGTAAAAATACAGAACCGGCTCCTATGCCGCCAAGTTGCACAATTGATGCAGGAACGGTCTCTTCAGAACAAATGATGGTCACGCTTTCTGGTGGAATTGCAAACATTGTGGCTTCACCAAACGGCGATGCGATCGTAACTGGCGATTTTGATCAAGTCTATGTGTTGACTTCTGGTCCTGAGCTAACCATTCTTATGATTAGTCCCGCACCACTTTTTACAGTTACCGAAGCAGGGGATTATCGAATTCATGCTTTCGTAGCTGAACTAAACGATCCAGCTAGCCCAGACTTTTTTGATGGCTCCGAAATTGTTCCTGGTGTTTCCACTGCCGCAGACGTACTAGCGGCTATCGATGCTCAGGAAGTTTGTGCAGACCTTGATGCTATGGGGGTAGAGATTACCGTTCTTGAAAATACAGCTTGTGAAGCAGTTCCGGGATTATTATTTGCCGATCCATCCGAAGTGCCGCAGCAATTTTTAACTTTTATTTCCGCCAACGAATTGGTCGCACCGATCGTTCCGGCAGGATATGAGGTAACTTATTTTGCAGCATTGGGTCCTGACAAATTAATTGTACAAATCGCTGATGCTCCAGCGTTCATCGTAGAAGAAACTGGAACTTATAATATTTTTATGCTAGTCGCAGAAACCACCGACCAATTTAGCCCAGACTTTTTTGATCTGAACTTTGTTGTACCTGGTGTCACAACTTTTGAGACCTTAGCACTGCTACTCGATTTATCCGGTGTTTGTGCTGGGTTGGATCCACTAGGAACTAATGTCACAGTTATTCCTACTAGCGCTTCTACTCATGAAGCAGATCGCAACGAAAATAGTCTAACAGAAAGTAGCCTCGAAATGATGGTTTATCCTAATCCTTCAGTGGATAGATTAACCCTGCGATATCAACTAGCAGAAAATAAAACAACAGAAGATGGAAGATTTCAGATGATTGATTTTAATGGAAAAATAGTTCGTAACGGCGTATTGCCTTTTGAAAAAGGACTCAACGAATGGCAATTTTCAGTGGGAGATTTACCGTCAGGTCATTATGTAATTAGAATAGTACAGACTCGACTTCAAATAACAACACCATTTATAAAAATAGAGTAAGATGTAATAATACACTTGTACAACTGTACAACCTACTCTAACCTACTTTGATGAATAATGAGAAGCTCCGTCGATTTGATTTCGGAGCTTCTTTTTTTTGTTTAAAAAATCAGACTTCTATCAATTTCAAAGTGCCTACTGGAGCATTCGTCGCCAGATGAGCGATGTGTTGTTTAGGAACTGGAAATGGTTTGATAAACCACTCTTGATCTTTAAATCTTGCTATTTCGTCTTTTAAGACAATTTTTTTTGCGTCCTCCGTTAGACCACTACCTTCCGCTTTTAGAATTGCTTCGCGAATGGTCCAAGCTTCAAAAAAAGCTCCTTCTTGGTCTCTTGCCTGCCGTAATTGACGAAAGGTATCTGTATCAAAAATAAACTCAAAATCTTCTAATAATACTGGTTGGATAATTTCTACATCCACTCCAATCAAGCCATCTGTATTAAAAGCGCAAAGAACGACGTTGCCTGCGTGGGATATATTAAACTGTACCTTTCCTGGTAATTCAGGCTTTTGCAATTTATTATACCTAAGGTCCTTAAGATCAAAATCTTTCAACCCATGCTCATCCAATCCACGACGAAGCATCACTTTACCAAATAGTGCACGATGCCGGTCTTCCCATTTTCGATAACGCATTATCTTTTTGCCCATTGCATCTGGAAATTGCAATAGATAGTCCTCAAATACGGAGGTTGGCAGAGGGTCAGAAAAATAATGTACGTAAATCGTTACCAAAATCTTATTTAGTTCGTTATAATAAAGTTGCTTATACTTGTTAGACAATAAAAAAAAATGAAATATACACTTTTCTTATTTTTTCTACTCAATAGTTTCCATCAGGGTTTCGCTCAAGAGACCTATCGTTGGGCATTTACGCTAAATTTTGATCGATTTAATGATTTTGATAATGGTTTAGCCATTATTCAGATTGGGCGAGAGCGAGGCTTTATGGACACGACCGGAAACATCTTTATTAAACCCAAGTTTCACATTATTGATGCTTTTTCAGAAAATGTAGCAAGTGCTGGATTCACCGATTATAAAACGATGGATTCCAAAAGTGGTTTTATCGACCGCAGTGGAAATTTTGTCATTGAGCCCGACTATGAGGTGACCAGTCCAATGCAAGAAGGATTTGCCTGCGTAAAATACCGAGGCCTTTGGGGATATATCTTGAATACTGGAAAATGGAAATTATTTCCAAAATTTGAAGAAGCCAATGTTTTTCATCAAGGCTATGCTGCTGTAAAAGCCAAAGGCAAATGGGGCGTTATCAACAAACGCGGACAGTTTATTGTGGATAACGATTATGAATATATGCTCAATATTTCAGATGATTTATTTGCGACCAAAATTAATGGGTTGTGGGGATTTTTAACGATCCAAAGTAAGTTTAAAATAAAGCCAGCTTATACTTCTGCGCAAAGCTTTCATCAAGGCAGAGCCGTAGTGGAGCAAAATAGAAAATTTGGAATGATCAATTTGAATGGTAAAATGGTTATTCCCGCCAAATTTGATCGCTTGTTTAATTTCACCCATCAGCTCGCCGCTGCCAAATTAAACGGTAAATGGGGTTATATCAACACAGAAGGAGAATGGGCAATCCAGCCAATTTATCAGGAGGCTTTTCCTTTTTCTGAAAACCTAGGACGAGTAAAAAAAGATGGAAAATA
>CAZYAC010000202.1:0-9304 GCA_964645475.1 uncultured Saprospiraceae bacterium
TCCTCGATGCCCTGCAGGAAAGTGTATCGTAAAGAGAATGACTGACTTAATCAATCAACTGATTCACCTATCCGCACATCTGCCAACCCGTCTGCTTTCGCGGTGCCTTCCCTAAACGCACTGTCGCACGTTGCCCTCCTTCGTCGGGATCGGTCAGTTATTTTTAACAAATAGCCATTCACCCAACGGTTGAGCGAGTACGCCAGCGATAAATACCCAATTACAAAACCAGTCCCACCATACGATACCCATTAGTCCTTGACCTGCCATCAAATTCATTATTCCTCCTAGTAGCATTACATATTGCCAGCGACGTAAAAACGAACTCACCCGACGACTTCCTTGATAAGTAGAAAGCATACCTGCTCGCCAAAACGGAACCACCAAAAGTACTTCTCCCAACTTGTGAAACAAAATCCAATAACCGTACGGCTCTGAATAGTCCATGGTCAGTAAAATCCTAAAAATGGAAAGCGTAAAAATGATTCCAGTTAGCCAGGCTAGCTTACGCCACAAATAATACTTTTTTGGTTTATCCCACATATTGTGCGGTCCGTTCTTCTATTTTGTTTATTAATTCTGCGACGGCGCCATTTTCGTTTTTCCACCAGTCTGCGGACCAAACATACACATATTCTAGTCCATAAAAGGTCAGTAATGCGCGATATTTTCTTTCCCAGTCAACCGCAAGAGCCCCTCTACGATCTCCAATTCCATCCAGGATAATGGCTATGGGAGCCGAATCAGCATCGTTGGGTTTGATTAATAGTGGAACATATAATTCGTTGACCCAGGCATGTTTGATTAATTGTTCTGGATTAATATGATTGGAAAGACTTTCTACTACTTCATCAATAAAATAATCACTCTGGTTATTTCGACGATATTTTTTCTTTAAGCTAGCTTGTGCAATTTCTAAACTGCTGTAAGAAGATACTTGATCAGAATGAATAAAGAAGATTTTTTGTTTTGTTCGGGCTAGGTGATTTTGTAGCGCACGGGTATCCCTCTGATTTGATGTTGGACTTTGAATATAAATCAAATAATCTGCGGTACCTCCTTCGAAAGTTTCAGGTTTGTAAATTTTTATTCCATTAGGAAATAGCTTCTGTAGCTGATCTGCCATCGGCGTATGGCCTACTCGCTTATGGTATAATCTATAAAACAAGAAATTTTTTAAATCCTCTTCTTCGACCACTATTCGTAGCTCTGGATATTGGTAATCTTTATTGACAAATTCTATTTCTTTTAGAATATTTTCAAGGACTTCTCCGTAGTGCATTCGTTGGTCCTGTTCCGATCGATAAGAAAGATCAAGGGGAAGGTTTACCACCGCATTTCTGTCTTTTGTTTTATTATAAAAATGTACATCTCGGACGGACTTAAATTTTTGATAATAGAGATCCGTGATGGCTGCTGGTCCAAGACGGTGGTGGTAAAGCAAATCAATCTCCTGTGTATCTTGATCAATCAACGTATCCAATAGCGTATACTCGGTAGTTTGATAAGCACTGCGACTACTGGTAAAGCCGATTATTCGTGGTGCCATTTCCAATAGAGGAAAATGCCCACTAAAACTTAATTCATGAGCTTCCAAAATAAGAATGGCGTCAAACATATTTTCGCTTGGATCAATCCATTCCATGGCTAATTCTGGAGAAGTTAAAATGACGGGATACTGCTCAATTATATCTTGCACCTTGGAGGTGTTTTTTTGTAAAAATTGAATAGCTGAAAAATCCTGATTGGCATTGGTAAAAAAGTCTACCTTCAATCGAGGTGACCGAACCTGTCGGGTTTTTTGACGAGCAATAACCTGAGCTGGAATTTGGGTGCCTAATCCATCAAGGGCTGCTAAAAATCTTTGATAATGTTGATCATCTTCGGGGATTCCTTCATGGTGATACTGGGATAAAAATTGTTGTAAATACCAACTTTGAAATGCAGCTACCCAATCATTGGGTTTTACTCTGGTCAGGGCTAGCACCACCTTTTGTTCAGATAAGGATAGTTGTAGCCAGTATTTGTTCCAGGTATGAAAATCATCAAAATCACGGAGATTAAAATTGATCGCATCTAACTGATTAACAATCTGTTCGAGCTGGTTTTGCTGATCTACCGTAGCATGTGCAGTCGCGGTGATTTCTTCTTCAAACAATCGGGTTTGATTGACCGATTTAAGAAAAGCTCTCAATTCATTTTCCAACATTCTAACGGTTGTTTCGTAACCCATTTCTTCTACTTGATGGGTACCGCTCAGCGTATCGAGGTTGGTTTGAATTAATTGCGGAACTGTCTGCTGAAATTCCTGCAAAGCGGTTCTGAATGCTTGCACAGAAACCTGAATTTCTGGAATTTTTTCTGACCCAGTGTAAGTAGGAAAAGCGTAATTAAAAAAATGATTTTCTGCAAACTTGGTTCGCATAAACTGATAATCTGTTCGTACTCTTTTTTGTCTTTCTAGAATGTTTTTAGAACGCTGAGAAAATATACTTGTCAGTTTGAGTTTTCCAGTAGAGAGTAGACTAGTTTGGGTACCTTTGATTCCGTGCTCACTACCAAGGTCACCAATTAATTCTAATAAATTATCACTCTTTTTTTGATATTCTTTTAGACCATCATTATAATAATGAGTCAATTTGACGGTATAAGTATGAAGCTTATTAATGTATTTTTGTTGCAGGGTATGTGCTTGTTCCTTTAGTTGCTGGAGAGATTGCTTAATTCTATGAAGACTCTGTTCTGGATTATATTCTAAAAATAAAATGCTATTTAATTTACTAAGTGGATGGTCTGTTGTTCCAATATTTTCAAACAGATCAACTCCCTGTCCTACCTTTTTTGAAAAAGCATTAAAAACGTTATAAGACCATTGGTAATCACTAAAATTTAAGTGACTATTGAGTAAGGCACTAGGTTCTTTTCCATTCGCTGCCAAAAATAATCCGACTACATTTGTCCAGGTATATGGTCCGAAAATCGGCTGCGTTATGGTGTCATACTGCTTACTCAATGCCGCTTGATTTCGCAATGCTTTTTGTAAGTTTAGGTTATACTGTTCCCGATCATGTTTAGGCGCTTCGCTAATGACGGTCTCTTTTTGGATATGATGAGTAGGAAACAAATTCAGACAATATTGATCTAAACGGTGGGAGGCTAGATGACGATGCAGGGTTCCAAGTGATTGTGGTTCTCGACTAACGATTAGTAGATTTTTTTCGTTGGAGAGACAATTAACGGCCAGATTAGCGGCGGTTTGAAAAACGCCCGTGCCGGGTTCTCCATCTACGATTAGGTTATGGGTTTGAAAATATTGCATAACCACTTCCTGCATAGGATCAGTAGGAAATATGCCATAACTATGGGACCAT
Organism: uncultured Saprospiraceae bacterium; assembly: GCA_964645475.1. GTDB lineage: Bacteria > Bacteroidota > Bacteroidia > Chitinophagales > Saprospiraceae > JALZUU01. The sequence continues at coordinate 3,372 of CAZYAC010000202.1, forward strand.
GCTGGTGTTTCAACCGGTTGCCAAGCAGTATTTTTTAAATCTTTAGCACGATGGAGTAATTGAGTTTGTTGAACACCAAAGAGGTTTAAAATTCCTGACCAGTGAATGCTACCTTTTGTATTATCAATTTTGGCAGGAGCGGGTAGTACTGTAGTCGTAGACCGCTCATCTGTTAGATCTAACTGGACAATCAATTCATAACATAAATGATAAATTGCTTCTCCAAGATCCCCTTTCGTCTCAAGGCAAGTATTAAATTTTTCTGAAAGGTCGATATCGTATTGCTCTTCAAAGAAAGCCAGCAATAGCTTATTGGGCAATACATCATGTCGATCTATTTTTAGATGCCATTTGTCTGCATAATCGGGGCGGTAATTTACGCGCCAGATAAATAGCGGAGCGGCTATACTGGGTCTCGGATCTTCTTCGTCCGTTTTTATGTAAAACATAGGAAAGCCAATTCCAACTTCCTGGTACTCAGCTTTTCCCGATTGCCGATAGGCATGATAGAACAGGTCCGCCAAAGATTTTATGGATTCGTCTTTGGCAATGAAAGAGAGTTCGGTTGTTTCATTTTCCGAGATCCGGGATAGCAGGGTAGTAGCAAATTGATCCTCCTGACGGGAAATTTTGCATAGGTCCATTCCTGGTTTGGAAAAACCATTATAGTAAGCAGTTTTGTGTAATTGCAAATATACCGCTGTGGATACTTGTCCAGTGGATGGTTGATCTTTCATAGTATTTGTTATTAAGACTTGCTCGCTATCGTATTATAAGCCCAAGCAGGGTAAGTCTGATGTTTACTCTTACCAAAATTACAAATTAACCAGTAGAAGTTTGTATTTTCAGCCAAAAAAGGAGAAGTTGATGTAGAAGTTGTTTAAATCTTCCGAATTGTCAACATATTTATACCTGTAAATCAAATCACTATGATACGTTCATTTAAGTTATCATTTAAGTTATTATGCTGGTTAGCAATGCTATCCTTGCTAGGTTGTAATTCGGGAACTACCAAGCTATTACCCTATCAGTCTCAACTTAATCAAACCTTTGATCTGCGCTATGGTACAACGGTAGGATTACCAGATGAGCAAATGGAGATCAGTTTCGAAAAATTGACCGAGAGTCGTTGCCCAGAAGCTGTCAATTGTGTACAGGCGGGAGAAGGGATTGTCTCTCTGGTGGTTAAAGTTGGTAATCAAAGCGAACATTTGGTACTTAAAGTGAAAGGCTTATGTCAGGATAAACCTGAATGTGGAGAGGCAAAAAGCGTTTTAAATTATACCCTTACGCTGATGAGTTTAGACCCTTATCCTTCTGAAGTCTTGGAAGACAAACAAAAATACGTGGCAAAAATGATCGTCACCAAAAAGCCCCTGATGGGAGAAACAAGATAAATATGCACAAAATACAATTGGCCCAAAACGGCCCGGAATTTTCCCGAATTATTGCTGGTGTAATGACCTGGGGCGTGTGGGGTAAAAAATTGACCGCAAAAAAAGCAGCTAACTATATTGACGAATGTTTAGAATTAGGCGTTACCACTTTTGATCACGCTGATATTTATGGCCATTATACTACCGAAGCTTTATTTGGAAGAGCTACCAAAGGCAAGTCCTCCCTTCGGCAACAAATGGAGCTCATCTCCAAATGCGGAATCAAACTAGTCACGCCCAATCGACCCGATTATAAAGTTCACGCTTACAATACTAGCAAAGCCCATATCCTCTTTTCGGCGGAAACATCGTTGAAAAACCTAAAAACGGATTATCTAGACCTGCTTTTGATTCACCGGCCCAGCCCTTTGATGCATCCCTATGAGATTGCAGAAGCATTTAATCAACTCAAGCAATCTGGAAAAGTGCTGAATTTTGGGGTTTCTAATTTTACACCTTCCCAATTTACCTTATTGAATCAATATATACCATTGGTTACTAATCAGATAGAAATATCTCTACTTCACGACGATTTTTTGCTAGACGGTACCTTGGACCAATGTATCCAGCACGAAATTGCACCCATGGCCTATAGTACCATGGCGAAAGGGGTTTTCTTTTCTAAAGAGCCAACTGAAGCAGTCCAACGCATTAAAAAAGCATGTGTTAAGCTCAAAAAGAAGTATCGGGCTACCTACGAGGAATTACTGACTGCTTGGTTACTTGCACATCCGGCCAGAATCTTACCTATTATTGGAACCACTCAGATTGATCGAATGGCAGCGGCAGTTCGTGCTACAGAGATAAGCTTGGAAAGAGAAGACTGGTTTGCGCTTTGGGAGGCGGCTAGAGGGCAGGAAGTCGCTTAGAACCTCATATAAGCAGGTTAAAAACGATGCAGAATAGTGACTAAGGCTAAGTCATTGATTGTGGCAGCCCGTCCGCTTTAGTTCGCTATCGCTCATGGATCTCCTTTGTCGATTTCGCGGTTCACTCACTTGATGCACTGTCGTGCATCACCCTGCGGGATCGTTCGTTCATATTACACATTATCATCATCGTTAACAAGTCGTTAACAATTGTTCGACGCCCATTAACAACGCTAAGTCAGAACAAGACTTATCTTTGTAGTCGTAATAAATACATAATTGCCAATTGGCTTTATGACACTTTAACCATTAAAAAATTTAAAAAATGAACATTTCAAAGATTCGTTTTAGTTTTTCCGCGTTATTCGCGTGTTTAGTATCTGTTGCTTTATTCACAGCATGTGCTGGTGATAGTTCTGTAAAAGATGCTGCTCAAGACAAAGTAGCTGCTGCTGCTAACACAGTAAGCAACACTGCTAATGACGTAACTGCTGCTGCTAAAGATGCTATGGCTACTCCTGCAGTTCCTGCTGGACCTACTACTAAACTTACCTTCGAAGAAACTGAGTTTGATTTCGGTACAGTTGATCAAGGAGAAAAAGTAACACATGTTTACAAGTTTGCTAACACTGGTAATGAGCCATTGATTATCAGCAACGCTAAAGGTAGCTGTGGATGTACGGTTCCTAGCTGGCCAAAAGAGCCAATTCCAGTAGGTGGAAGCGGTGAGATTCAGGTACAGTTTGATTCTAAAGGTAAGAAGAACAAGCAGAGCAAAAAAGTTACTATTACGGCTAACACGGATCCTGCTCAGACTTTCTTGACCATCAAAGGAGAAGTTAACGCTCCTGATGATGCTGCTGCTGCTAACAAGTAAGCCATACTGTTTTTAGACAAGCTCTTAGAAGAAATTCTAAGAATAATAGAAAAAAAACCATCAGATTCTAAACTTAATCTGGTGGTTTTTTTTATAATGGTAAGTATAGTTTAAATTATCTGTTGGCTTACTCCAATTAAGCATTTTATATGAAACAATATCTGTCGTTAGTCAAATTCAGTCATACCATTTTTGCGTTGCCCTTTGCCCTTTTAGGTTTCTTTTTGGCCATTTATCGTTTGGATGTTGAGATTCCGTGGATTACTTTTCTTTATGTATTGTTGTGTATGGTTTTCGCTCGCAATGCAGCCATGGCTTTTAATCGCTATTTGGATCGAGATATTGATGGTAAAAACCCGCGTACGGTAGTCCGTGAGATTCCAGCGGGTATTATTACTCCTGGAGCGGCCCTTTTCTTTGTGATTCTAAATGCGGTACTTTTTGTGGCAACGACTTGGTTGATTAACCCACTTTGTTTTTATCTATCTCCTGTGGCGCTTTTTGTTATTCTCGGTTATAGCTATACGAAGCGTTTTACTTTCCTCTGTCATTTTGTATTGGGATTAGGACTAGCGCTTGCACCCATAGGAGCGTATTTGGCTGCGGGTGGAAACTTTGATCTATTGCCCTTATTATATGCGCTTTCTGTATTATTTTGGGTGTCGGGATTCGATATAATTTACGCGCTTCAAGATGAGGACTTTGACCGCAAACACGAACTATCCTCCGTTCCGGTAAGTCTGGGAGGACGTAATGCATTGCGACTTTCTACTGCGCTGCACGTAGGATGTGCGGCTGCGATGGCTAGCGCTGGGTATGTTTTGCTTACGAGCTATCCAAGTGCCGGATGGTTATCTGGTATTGCCACACTTATTTTTCTAGGATTGCTTTTTTATCAGCACACACTGGTTAAACCACATGATCTAAGCAAAATAAACCTTGCCTTTTTTACCACCAACGGAGTTGCCAGTGTAATTTTAGGCAGTATGATTATCCTTGATTTGTTATTCTAACTATGCTTCATATCGGCTAAATCTAGCTATTTTTCAAAATCTTCACTTTATATTATTTTTTTTAATGATTTATTAAGAAAAAAATGTGTTTAAAATGTACATTTTTGCATTTGCACCATGATTTAATGAATATGTAATTATTTTTAGGTGTAAATTGCAGATTTATTGTAGAATACACTATTGATTATTTTATATGATTTTTAATTAAAATTATAATTCACGAACTCAGTAGATTTTGAATCATTAGGGGAATACATATGCTAAATTTTTAAAGTATTTGGCACGATTTTCGAACTTTCTCTGACAAGTTTATATTTCCTAAAAACGAACATACTTTTTGAGTTTTAATCTTTATTTTTAAGGTAACTCAACACACACTTTTTATTTCCGTACCTATTTTTTATTAAACAGTATATAATTCGCCTGCAAGGAAGAACCTGCTTGGCTAAAAAAATATTGACACCATGAAAAAAGAATTACTTCTTTTTTTGCTGTTGCTAATTGTTACCTCTCTTTCTGTCAGTTCCGTAAACGGAATGGCAACCGATGAGTCGTTGACCTCCGTACCAGCTGATCTGATTTTTAATGATACGATTGTAGATTTACCAGATACGGTATATCTACAAACTTCCACTTGTGGGGCACCCGCCGCACTATGTTTGGATATTCCCATTAATGATATTTTTAATTTTCAAATTATTATAAATGATACCAGTTTTTATCAAAATGGTATCAATGCTTGTAATCTGGATACGATATTATCTTATAACTACCGTCAATTGGTCGAGGCTGATGACGGTACGCCTATTTCAGGTCCTTATAGTGTACAAAACTGGGAAGTAAATGGCGTCGTTTTCAACGGAGATTTTCTGACCATTCCTGATTTGGTAGATTCCTTAAATGTATGGGACCCAACGGGCAATTGGACAGATGATCCAGTCACTAAAAGAATTAGAGGCGGAAATAATGCAAATACTTATTCTGATCTCGCAATTTTCGTAGCTCAAATCGGTGTAACTCCGATTCTGACTAAAAACGAACAATTAAGCATCAACGGTAGCCAATTGTTTTTTGATGAAGGTATTACCAAAGTAACTTTAAGTACCACAGGACCACCTCCACTTTGTGTGGACTCTTTTCGGGTAGCAGTGTCTTGTATTCAGCCAGAAATTATAAGAATTGATACTTTATTTCCTGGCGTAACCGATACGATTTGTTTAGACTTTTCAGAATTAGAAGGATCTATTCTTTCAGTTACGAATGACTGTCAAAGTGCAAGTGATGGTAATGTTCAATTTAATCTAATTAATGGTGATTCTTGTGTGGAGTTTACTACGTTGACACCAGGAATTGATACCGCTTGTATTGTGGCTTGTGATGGACGAGGATTGTGTGATACGACTACATTTATAATTGATGTGCAAGATCCTAATCCAAGTCGGGTTTTTGAAACCAATTTGACTATTGTGGAAGGCATGAGTGATGTTTTCTGTTTAGATACGACCCGTTTGGCGGGCGTTGATACCTTTTTTACAATTTGTGATCCTGCTGAAAGCTTTGTTGATTTCACGCTGGATACTGCGAGTCTTTGTCTTAATTACACTGGTTTGGTAGCGGGTGGTGCGGATACATTCTGTGTGGTCATCTGTGATGCGATGATGTTATGTGATACCAACTTTGTGAATGTACGAACCTTGAGAGATGGACCAGGATTGGTCAATGATACGCTCTTTATCAA
>CAZYAC010000203.1:0-9206 GCA_964645475.1 uncultured Saprospiraceae bacterium
GGAGTAAAAGTATTTTTATGTTGATTAGATATTGGAAACAAGATAGCAATTTTTTTGAAGGCAATAGTAAATTGGAGGATATGCGGATGTCTAGATTGGTTCAATCAATAAGATAATTTACTTGAAGCGACAAAAAATCAGGAAAAGCTAATGATCAACTAATCAATCTTTTCTCCAAAATTTCTATACCTATTTCCCAAAAAATTTCGTATGGAATATATTCCAGTTCCGCAGATTGATTGGCAAAAACGATGTCTCGACTTGTCAGTTGTTCATAAAGTTGCAGTGCGGCTTTTTTAGTGGCACGGGGAGCAAAGCCCTCATTGGCGGCTACCGTAAGCATTTTTATAAAGTAGGTAGTTCGCATCGTATCATCGTTGCGTAAATATCGTGTATTATATTTTTTAAGGTTTTCGATACGTTGAAAAGCTTCGTCAAATTCGCCGCGGTGCCATAAAAAAAAGACTTGTAATAAGAGTACAGGAATATTCATTCCACGTTTATCTTGTGTGAAAGTGGGAATATCATTAAGGAATTTTTGGATTTTAAATTTCTTGTTTTGATTAGGAATACCCTTTACTTTACCGATAGCGACTAAAAATTGTACATAGGCCTCGTGGAGTATCCAGCGTTCTTTGACAATGGGTAATAATAGCTTAAAACCTTTCGTTTTTTTAGCAGTTTGTAAGATATCATATGCTTGTTGATATTCTTGGGTATAAAAGGAGAGAAGGAGATGATTCTCTAGAGTGCGAAAATAGTAATGGGTTCCTTTTTTCGTAAGAGCATAACATTTTTCTATGGATTTTTGAGCAGCGGAAAAATCTTTTAATTGAATTTCACAAACGATTAACTGGTAAATAAATATGTAAATGAATGCTCTGTAGCGAATTCCTTTTTTTTCAAAATAATCAATACTACTTATACAAATGAGTCTGGTTTCTCCAAAATCATTTTTACTCATAAACAAATTGATTCCGATCAAAGAAATATATAAATGATAGTTAAAAGATTTTACCTTCCCAAAATGGCTTTTAAGTTTCTCGTAATGCGGATGAAATTGTTGAAATAAGCTAACTTTTGTAGATTTAGACCGAGCGTAAGCAAGTCCACTACTAGTATAAATTCCCTCTGCTTCTATTTCTAAGCGATACACCCATAAATATTCTTCAATCAAATCAGCGTAATATTGATGGTCCTTTTCATTTCCAACATAGGCTGCATTACTTCTCCTCAACTGTCTAGCTACTTCTAGAATCAAAACGGTCATATCATATTCAATTGCCTTTTTTAAAACTTTCTTCGCCAAACTGAAGGCAGTACTTTTGGCTTGCTGATGTCTCAGAAAGGCAATTTGCGCCCATTTTTTATAATTATTATAAAATGTGATTTGAAAATCATTCTGTCCCGCATCTTCAATAAACAGTAAGGCATCAAGTAGTTCTTCTCGTAAATTATTCTTTAATCTTCGATAGGTTTTATGCTTTGCATTCAGTCCTAAAAGTTCCTGCGCTGCCGCTTCGTCAGTATTCCATTTATCCTTTACCAATCCTTCATAAAACTGAAGTAGTCTTCCCGATTCGTCTTGTAAAAATCCGTATTGCCTGATTTTTTTGGTCTTGTTTAAAGTAAGAATATGAACGAGTTCTTTTAGGATTTCCATAAGAGTAACAGGGGGTGGTTGCTAGTAATATTGAATCTACTTATCGATAAAAAAGGCAGGTTTATATTGATCGGGTTTTAAAGAAACTATTTCAATTAGCACTCATCTTACATGTCCAAAATACGATAAACTGTCCTTTTTTGCAAGAGTATTGTCATATAATTTTGTCATTGAAACTAAAACTTTTTAAATAACAAAATTTTAAAGCTATGCTAAATTTAATTATTGCATTACTGATTGCAATAGGCTCAATCGCCTCTGCCGATGACTATCAAAACGCTACTCCAGAACAACAACAAACTTACCAAGAAATTATTATCGAAGATCTAGATGGAGGATAAAATTTAACATAAGTGGCCTTATATAAAATTAAGGTCGCTTATCATTTTTACAGAAATTTAGGGTGTCCAAAACATGCTCAACTGTCCTTTTATTAAAGTAATAATGCTAATACCTTTGAATATATAGAAGAGCTTAACAACAAAAAACTAAAACATGTTTAGGGTTATCGTTAAAAGTTTAGACCCAAAAAAAATATTTAAACATGAGTCAACAAATTAGATACAAATATCATAAAGTATCACCCAGTCAAAAAGAAGTGTACGTCAGTATTAGGTTTGGGAATCCTAAGTCTGATGATTGTCAAAATTTTGGACTTTGTAAGATAGAGTCTTTTGATCACACCATAGGAACATTTCAAATACGACCAAAATACGCACTTGCTAAGTTAATTTTTGAAGACAACCAAGTCCAATTACAATTCTTGAAATCTTCTATGACCTCAGGTACACAACAACAATACTTCGGGAAAGGAGAATTTTTAATAGAAGAAACAATTAAAACTAAACAGAGATTTGGAAGAGCCATAACTACTATTACATGGAAATCAGGAAAATACCTCATTACAGAGGGTTCCCTATATCTTATTATTTCTACTAAAACACATTAGCCTATGAATAAATAAAAACACAGAATTGAAAAATTATTTAGAATATTTTTTCATCAGGAAGTTAATTATTTCTTTCTGAAACCTAAAAAATAAAAAACCTCATCATCAGGTATGAACTGAGAATGAGGGATAAAATTATTACCTAAATAATAAAATTAATTTAAAATGAATTTTAATTCTATTTTTTCCAAAATTTTTACTATTTTCTTTGGTTTGACATTACTCATGCTTATTGCTACATCTTGTCAAAAAGAAGAACTATTAACCACAGATGCTCCTACTCCTACGGTAGAGAAGAAAGACTGGACTAAAGTCCAAGACTACAATCAAACTTTAGACAAAGTTGCAAAAACTTTTTCAAAAGTAGTTAAAAACTATCCATCCGTAATGAAAAATTTAAAGGAATTTGCCATTGAATCTGAAGAAAATGGTCATTCTGATGTAGAATTTTTCTATCACCTTATGAAGGATAAGCAAGTTTTAGATAATACTCAATCAACTTTTAAAGATTTGTTGATCGAAAATGGAATCACCCAAAAAGAAGAAGAGGAATTATGTAATGTTCCTGGATTAGCATTTTTATTAATTGGCAACATGGAATCTACTGAGTTTCTAGATCGTATTTATCTGGATGATGGTTTCGATGATTCTAATCCAGCTTCACTTATCAAATTTTATGAGAATGGAGATCGATCAGAACATGAGATTCGTCTAGAACCAGAATTGAATACGTTTGTAGTAAGAATTAGTGAGGTTTTTGCTGCTCCTGGTACCTATAATTATGAACTTCATAAGGACATTCCTAATGCACTTAAAGTAATTGGAGAAACTTCTTGTGGAAAGGAAATAACGATTATAGGACGTAATGCACCAGAGGCTGATGAATTGGGTGACAATCCTTCAGAAAATCATTTAAACAACGACCAAACTGCAACCGTCAGAGATTTGTCTTGTGGAATGACTTGCGAAAGAGATTGTGCTAATTTAACAGATAATCTAAGGCTTTTTAGAACAACTAATGATCACGATGGAGCATTTAGAGGAAGAGGAGAATTTTTCTGGTTGATTATTGGAGCCGACAATGTAAGTTACAACCTAGTAAATGGAGCTGTTGTAGTAACAGGTAATGCTTTTGATGTAATCAATACCGGTGTTTTTGGTAGTGTTGAGACGAATACTTGGTATTCTCCTAACTTTAGCTCTTGGCGTTGGAATCTAAACCAAGATGGTGATGAGATGAAATATGTAGCATATGAGTCTGATGGTGGAAACATTACAACGATCAATGTAACGGTGGGTGGAACTTTTCAACCTGTTCCAAATGCATCAAGTGTTTCACTGAGTGCAGTTATTCCAATAACCATCAATAACGGCGATGACTTCATCGGTGAGACAATCGCTGATTACTGCCATGATATCTTTGGAATAAGCTTTTCACCGTTTAGATTTTGCTGGGGATTCCAGTATAACTACGGATCTGTGAGAATGCACCTTAACGAAAGATAAACTTAATCATTAACAATAATGTGAATATAACACTACTAAAAGTGTTATATTCGCTTTTTTTAAAAAAAATCCAAACTATTATGTATAATTTATTAAAGTCAATTGCTTTGTTTACTATTCTTTTTATCCTAGCCTGTAGCAAACCCGAATGCAACATCAATGATTTCGTTGGAACTGCCAACGGCATCTGGACTGAATCTAGTGGAACTTGTATTGAAGGCTTCCTTAACACCTTTGAATTGAAGACTGATCCTGCACTCCGTATTGATGAAAACATTGGCATTTTCATAGCGGATACCCTGGCCTATGCACTCATCTTCAACGGAGCTAACGATGATGGATGTTTATTTACCCTATTTACCGCAGATGATAATCGACAATCTATTGGCTCTGGCAACTTAAATGGAGATAATTTAACGCTTGGAATTTTCATCGATAATAGCAGTAATATTGGTTGTAGCTTTGCTGGGAAAATTGAGAATTAGATAGTGAATTTGTTTAATAATTTCAATAGTTCAATTATTGAATACTATGAAAAAAACAAGATTTTTTATTTGTGCAATTTTATTGTTGCATATCAGTCATATTCTTGCACAATCAAGCTTCAAAGGACAAGTCATTGATGCTCAGACAGAAGAACCACTCATTGGAGCCAATGTGATAAATACTTGTGACAACACTGGTACGACGACCGATGTCTTTGGTTATTTTGTATTGAAAAATCTAGTAACAGATAGCTGTCAACTAAGCATAAGTTACCTAGGTTATCAATCTGCTTCTATTTCTTTGTCACAGACAGAAGAAATAATGGTCATATCTCTGACGGCAGGAATAACCATCAATGAACTCGAAGTAGTCGCAAACCAAGATAAATATCAGTTTGCGGAAAACATTTCTCGTGTTCAATTGTCCGTAGCTCAATTAAAAAAAGTTCCTAGTATCACAGGCGAGCCAGATGTCATCAAAGCATTGTCTTATACACCCGGTGTTTCGACTGGATTTGAGGGATCGGTAGGCTTGTACGTGCGTGGTGGCTCACCAGATCAAAATCTTATTTTACTAGATGATGCCAAGATTTATAATGGTACCCATATCGCAGGTTTTTTGTCTTCTTTCAATAGTGATGCACTTAGCAACGTGGAGCTTTACAAGGGAAATATGCCCGCCAAATTCGGTGGTCGCTTATCAAGTATTCTTGATCTAAGAGTCAAAAATGGAAATAAACAACAGCCCGCCATAGAATTATCGTTATCACCATTATTGTCCAAGGCACTCATTGAAATACCCATTGCTAAAAACAAAACATCTTTAATGTTTGCCGGGCGAACGACTTTTATTGATCTGCTGACGCTTGGTATTAAGAAAAAATTTGAAGATGGTCAACGAAATAACTATACAGGATATACTATGTTTGATATCAACAGTAAGTTGCATCATAAATTTTCCAACCAAGAACAGATCAGCCTAAGCTATTTTAAATCTAGAGATAAATTATCCATCTTCGAACCTTCGGAGGTTGTCCTTAATACTAACTCAGAATTAGGTGTTCGCTATGGTAACGAAGCCGCCAATCTTAAATACTTCAAGTTTTTTAATAATGATTTTAGATCAAATACCAGTGCGACATTCAGTCGCTATGATTCGAAAGTAATTTCTCTCGGAAATCCTGAAGATGCTATTTTCAACAATGGCAGATCGGGGACAGAGGTGCAAAGTTTTTCCTTATTATCTGACATAGAATGGTATTTCTCAAATAAGTTAGATTTAAATTTTGGAATACAATTAGAGCGAGAGATTTTTGAACCTACTCAGCTAGAATTCACCACACCTACCGGTGAGTTTAAAGAAGCTATTGACCTCTGGAATTATGGAAAAACAAGTAATAGTATTGCTATTTACGGGAGCGGAGCATGGAAGATCAATGATCGGTTTAAAGTCAACGGTGGACTACGAGCCTGGTATTATTCGATTAAAGATTACAAAGAATTCTTTTTGGAACCTCGCTTGTCAGCAGCCTATAGATTAGGTAAAGATATGGGAATAAATCTTGCTTATAATCGGAATAATCAAGCAGTACATTTTCTTTCCAGTAATGGACTCACCTTACCTACTGATTTTTGGATGCCTTCCGTAGCAACACTTCCGGCACCACAACTCGATCAATTCAGCATTGGATGGAGTAAAAAAATCTCTTCTGTTTTTGATTTAAAAATAGAAGGTTATTATAAACAGAGTCGTCGATTGATTACATTGAGAGATGGCGTTGATTACTATGCTCCAGAATTGACCATCGACCAAAAATTAGTCAGCGGAGGAACCGGGACAGCATTAGGATTGGAATTATTTTTAGAAAAGAAAACTGGCAGATTAACTGGCTGGTTTGCTTATACGCTCAGTAAAGCGGAGCAGCAATTTTCAGAAATCAACGAGGGAGAAAAATTCCCATCAAGATATGATCGACGCCACGATTTGTCTTTAAACTTATTTTATGATTTAGGTAAAAAATGGACGATACAATCGACGGTCGTTTTTGCGACAGGACATCCCGTTACCTTACCTACTGCTATATATATTCTAAATCCCACGATTGTCAATCCATTAGACCCTGACAACTCAAATTTTAGTACACCGACCGTCCATTTTGAAGAACGCAATAATGGTCGATTAAACAATTATTTCCGAATAGATCTAGGCATTTCAAAAATATGGAAACGATCAACACTCAGTTTTGGTATTTATAATATTACTGGACAAAAAAATCCAATTTTTCAAAAAATTTTTTTTGTCACAAACCCATTCTCTGGTGGAATCAGTAATACCTTAACTCAAGAACAAACGAATCTATTTCCCTTTTTGCCATCCATTAGTTATCGATATAAAATAAAATAAATGAATAAGAGTATTCTAATTTTCGCCACGCTATCCTTTATTATATCTTTAGTAGGTTGTCAGACTAAGGATATTATGGGACCAGAATTTTCTGTCGAAGCAAATAGACTAGTAGTTTCTGCTACTCTAACTGCAGGTACTAATTCATCACTGGTCTATCTATCCAGGTCCGTAGAAAAATCAAATCAGTCTTTTAGCTTTACTACACAAGTTGTTTCCGATGCCATCGTACAACTTTATGAAAATGGTGAGCTCGTTAATACACCTATTTACTCCGAAGATTTTCTCGGTTATTTTTCTAATTATCCAATCTTAGCAGGAAATCAGTATGAAATAACTGTCTCACATTCTTTTCTCGAAGATGTGAGAAGTCATCCGGTGCTCATACCAGCCATCCCCACTGTAGAAATAGATACTTTTAGAGAAGAGACGGCCAATATTGTTGAGATTTGTCAATCTATAGCCTCAGCAGATTTTGTCAGAAATGTTCAATTATCCTTCTCCATCAATCCTAATCTACCACAGTATTATAAATTTAAAAACATCCAACCTTCTTGTGGAAATGATTTTGGAACGACTGGAATAAACTGCCTAACCGAAGGGTTTGATAATAATAGTTTATCTAATTTTTATTTTTCAGATGAATGTTTCAGCACCACTTCCGCCAGCATAAATATCAAAACAACAGGAAGATATTCTGGAGGCCTAAACCCTTCTCCTTTTATGGAAAACTTCACTTTTAGTGCCATCTCAGAATCAGCTTACCTTTATGAACAATCCTTAATTGACGTTCGATCCCTAAATGATGGTTTTGTTGAGCCACGTACTACTTATACTAATATTGAAAATGGCTATGGTGTCGTAAGAGGGGTTAGTGGAATTAGTATTATTTTTTGAATCCCCACTCTATTTTTCAAGAAAGAATTATTGTATATTGTTTTGCAATAATTAACAATTTCAAAATGTCTCAACCCCTTGCCTTCTTCCTACTAATTGTCTCCAAAATTCTACCGGAAATATCTCTCGAAGCTTTAGCATAAATTTTGAACTAAATTAAAGTTTTAAATAAGCCGACATTTAAAAGCGTAGATACATGATATGAATAGTATCTACGGTTTTGCTAATCACTACCTCGCTCCTCTTAAAACACGGTAAATCCTCACTAAACAGCCAAAATTGTCTTAAAATACATGATTTGGCTGATTATAGATTTATAACCAGCCAAATTTTATTATTTTATGTTATAATGTGGTCAAATAAAAACCACAACCATGGACCAAGCCAATCCCGTACGCGAAACGGAACAACTCAACTGGGAAAAACTCGAAACCTATCTTAAGGAGGCCCTCCCCGACTTAACGGGCAAAATGGAGGTCGCTCAATTTCACGGAGGCCACGCCAACCTTACCTATCTACTCAAATTTGGGGAAATAGAACGCGTGCTTCGACGTCCGCCTTTTGGTAAAATTGCACCGGGTGCGCACAGTATGAAACGAGAATACCGAGTGCTTTCGCAATTGTATAAACACTTCCCTCCTGCACCGCGCGCTTACCTACTTTGTGAGGATACGGACATTATCGGTGCCCCATTTATCATCATGGAACGTTGTCACGGCGTAGTGATTCGAAAAAAATTACCGACCGAATTTATCGGTATTCCCAAAGTAGAAGAGCGGGTCGCGGATGCGATGGTTCGTGCCCAAGCCAATTTACACACTATCAAAATATCTGGTGAATTAGAAAAACTGGGTCGCCCCGATGGCTTTCTAAATCGCCAACTCGAAGGCTGGGGAAAACGCTGGGATCTCTCCAAAACTTCCGAAAACAAAAACATGGACTGGATTCGAGACGCACTGGCGCAAAACATCCCAACTCCACAAACGGCTTCTATCATTCACAATGACCACAAGCTAGACAATTGCCAATTTCAACCTGACAATCCAGACAAGGTTACTGCTATTTTTGATTGGGACATGGCCACACTCGGTGATCCGCTCGCTGATTTTGGAGTGAGCCTTAGTTACTGGCTCGATCCTATTACCACCAAATACAAAGATTTACCAGTCATGCTCGTCGGGGATTATCCACCCAAGGAATTTCTCAAAGAGCGCTACCAACAATACACCGGATTTTCATTAGATAGCATCGCTTGGTACGAATCTTTTTCTTATTGGAAACTCGCCATCATCGCACAACAAC
>CAZYAC010000204.1:0-9170 GCA_964645475.1 uncultured Saprospiraceae bacterium
AATCCTAAGTGCGGACGAGGAACATACCACCAAGCTTTTCGAGTAGAAAATAAAGTGGCTTCATCCGAAAGCGTTTCATCGGTTATTTCTCGTAAGACACTGATATCATCAAAAACATAAAAGCTCCGTCCAAAAGAAGCGCCTACTAGATCGTTTTCTCTGCGTTGAATAGCGAGGTCTCGAAAAGAAATGGTGGGGACTCCTCCTTTGAGTTTGATCCATTTATCACCACCATTGGGAGAAAAATAAATACCAAACTCCGTCCCAACAAAGAGCAGGTCTTTTTTAACATGATCTTGTACCAATCGCCAAACTAAGTTGGGTTCAGGTAGATTATTTTGAATAGGTTTCCATGTTTTACCACGATCATTACTTCTCAATAAATAAGGTTTATAATCTCCATATTTGTGATTATCCATGGCTACGTAGACGACATTGGCATCATGTAAATCAGCTTTGATATCATTGATATAAGGAACCTCCGGCATTCCAGCAATACTTCCTACTTGAATTTTTCGCCAAGATTTTCCATAATCTTCGGAGATTTGCAGTAGGCCATCATCCGTTCCAATGTATAGTAAATTCTCCTCTTTCGGTGATTGAGCGATCGAAGTAATCGTACTATAATTAGACATAGCAAAAAGATCCCAAGCATTGTCCCAACTTTGTTTTTTACCCATGATGGGCAATTCCAATCGTTTTTGATCGGTGGTTAAGTCTTGGGAAAGTGTCCGCCAATCATCTCCTCGATTATCTGAAACCCATAGTCGTTGAGAACCAAAAAATATTCTTTGAGGTGAATGAGGACTGACCAAAATCGGTGCATCCCAATTGAATCGTTCGTAAGTTTCTCCTTCTGCTGGTTTGGGTTGAATATCCATTACTTCGCCCGTGACGAGATCGATTCGAGACAAAGTTCCTTGTTGACGTTGCCCATACATAATATTGGGATTTCCTGGTTCCGTAGCAGGCTGATGACCATCCCAATTTAAGACCACTTTCCAGTCAGAGTTTTGGATACCATGTACGTTATCTGTTCGCGAAGGCCCTCCTTCGGTTGAATTATCTTGTGTTCCACCATAAATATTATAAAATGGTTCGGTATCATCTACGGCCAATTTATAAAACTGAGTCAAAGGAAGATTCCCCATATATCGCCAATTTTCCGCTAGATCAAAACTTTCATAAATACCACCATCGGTTCCCATCAATAAATAATCTGGATCATCCATTCTAAAAGCTAAAGCATGATTATCTGAATGTTTATATTCTTCTTTCATTCGACGGAAAGTCTTACCTCCATTATCAGAAATTTGTACCCGAACATCCATCAAATAAATTCGATCAAATTGATGTGGACTGGCAATTAATTCTTGGTAATAATGTGGGCCTGTTGCTCCCGAAACGGCATCGGACATTTTTTTCCAACTAGATCCTCGATCGCTTGAGCGATAAACTCCACCTTTTCTTCTATCCAATTCAATGGCGGCATATAATACATCTGGCTGTTGAGGTGAAATGGTCAAACCTATTTTCCCCATATTAGAAGTAGGTAATCCGGTGGTCAATTTTTCCCAAGTTTCTCCCCCATCAACACTGCGATGCAATCCTGACCCAGGACCACCACCCATGTAGGCAGCTACCGTTCGATGCCGATCCCAAGTAGCCGCGTAAAGCTGGTCTGGATTTCGAGGATCGATCACGACTTCCGTCACACCGGTCCATTCATCATTTCCTAAAACCCGTTTCCAATTTTTTCCACCATCAACAGATTTATAAAGCCCTCGTTCTCCACCTTTACTCCAAAGCGGCCCTTGTGAAGCCACCCAAATAATGTTAGAATTTTCAGGATGGATGACTATTTTGGAAATATGCTCAGATGTTTTCAAACCCATATTTTTCCAAGTACTTCCACCATCATCACTACGATAAATTCCGTCCCCAAAAGAAAGATGTCGTCCACCCACATTTTCACCTGTGCCCACCCAAACCGTATGCGGATTATTTGGATCAATGGTCACACAACCTGTCGCAAAAGTACTTTGTTGATCAAATATTGGTTTCCAAGTCACGCCCGCATTGGTTGTTTTCCAAACACCCCCCGAAGCAACGGCCGTATACCATATATTATCATCTTGGGGATGAATAGCGATATCAGAGATTCGTCCAGACATAAAAGCAGGCCCAATACTTCGGAGTTTTAAGCCAGCAAAGTTATCATCAGACCAAGGTTCTACTTTTTTGTCTTGCGCAAAGATTGATACCATTAAGAATAAGCATAGAAGGGTAAGGAGATTTCTCATAGTTGGTTATTTTTTTTAGAGCTAAGTATGCGGAAAACAAGGTAAGACAAAATAATGGGGTAACCAACTTCATGGTCTATTTTTAGATAGGATGATTTTATACGACTTTTTTTGTAGGGATTTTTGGGTTAGTTTTCGTTTTTACAAAAATACGAGGTTTAAACGAGCGAGGTAAGTTGTAGTGGCACAGCAGGGATTTGTCACAGGATGGATTTACTCACAATACAGAGATACGAAGATAGTTTAAAGGTTTTTATCTAAGAAATCACTTAGTTGTTCAATGCTAATATTTATTTCAATAATTTCTCCTTTGGCATCTAATAGAAAATTAGTTGGAAAATAAGAAACTAAATATTTTTTACAATTAACTCCTTCTAAATCCCAAAGTTGTAGCCAAGGAAGTTTATACTTCTCGATTGTATCTTTCCACTTTAACTCATATTTTGCTTTATCGCTTGTAATGCCTATTATTTGAAATCCGTTAATGTGGTGTTTTTCATATAATTCTATAAACCTTGGAAATTGTTCAATACAAACACCACAATTGTGAAACCAAAAATCTACCAGAGTGATTTTCTTCATTTTTTTGGATCTAAAGAAAATTTATTATTATTAATATCTAATAATTCCAGGTGAGGAAATATTTTCCCTTTCTTCATCGCCTTTGAAACATTAATCTTTTCCTGTATTTGATATCCCATAGAACTATGTCTTAAATCTTCATCGAGAAGATAAAATGCAGCTTCACAAATAGGAATATTTCGTTTTGTACTAACTACTGTTGATAATATTCCCAAATTTTGTAAGCTCTATTTCATCAAAAAAGCCCCTGATTCCCAGAGGCTTCTTCACCAAAACTAATTTCGATATGATCTTTTTTTCTCTCTTTTTCTAAAAAACAAACAACACCCCATTCCGCAATCTCGTAGCACCCTGAATCTGATACCCATACCAGCCTTTCGGCAAGTTGCCTAAAAACAATTCAGCGTCGCCTTCAAAAGAAACCTCTTTAATCTTTTTCCCTTCCCCATTGTATAATTTTAGTTGTAGCAGGCCCGTCCAGCTAGTCTTGATATGCAGTGCTTGACCATTGGGGAGAGGATTGGGATAAACGACCACCTCTTCTGGTAGGCTATTGATCAAAATAGAACGAATTGGAGAGTGCTCCGTGCGGGCATTAAAGTCCACTTGTTCGAGTCGATAATAATTAATGCCTCTGAGGGGTTTTTGATCTACGAAGGTATAATGTTGATCGGTCGTAGTAGAAATATTATTGGCGGCGATGATGCCAATTTTTTCAAAAGAAATACCATCGCTACTTCGCTCAATATTAAAGTGGGAATTATTTATTTCGGAAGCGGTGGTCCATTTTAGGACTGCTTCTTTTGCTGGATTCAAAGTGACCGTAAAGTCAATTAATTCTACTGGAAGCGGAGCGCCATTATTAATCGTGAATTGTGAAAAACTCGTAATCCCATTTCCAGTCGTAAAACTAAGACTCGTAGGGGAAGCGGCATCGGCATTATCTACCGGACTGCCCCAAGAGGCACCGTCATTGTTAGAGCCACGTTTGTGCAATTGATAACTAGAAGTATTCCCGCTGTTGATTCCAGTTAAGCCATTAAATTGCAGGGAGGTTAATTCTGAAAAATTATTGTTTGTTCCGTAGTTATTAATCACCCAATAGGTATTTGGTGTTGCGCTAGAACTACCTGCGTTTTGGTCGGGTGCATTGGTAACTTTGGTAACGACCAGTTCGCCATTAGGATAAGTTCCGCTCGCTGGAAATTCTAGGATAAGATCCGTTCCCGTAAAATCTTTTATGCCACCACTATTCACGGTCATTCTTGCACTAGTTCCACCACCAACTGGAGCAGTAGAAGTCATTCGCCCGACGGTCCCATTAAAGCTTCCATGATTGATTCCCGCTCGGTCAATAATTTCTCCACTTGCTTCATTAAATTGATAATAAAGCAAAAGCGTAGGATCGGTCGTTGGATCTTTTACGAGGTGTCGATAATCTCTGATTTCGTCTATTGTCAAAGCGCGATTCCAAATCGCTACTTCATCCATATCCCCTTTAAATCGTCGAGGACTACTATGCGGATCAGCGCCCAATCGGAGCGAAGCATCAAAAGGTTCTACCGTATGACTGGCATTGTTGACCGCCACTTCTTCGTCCATATAGATCGTTGCATTGGTAGGCGTAATCACTAAAACGACATGCGTCCATTTATTTTCAGGAACTACTAGACCAGAATCCCACCACCATTGACTACCATCCCAATGATAGCCTAATTCATTATTATCATTAAAATTAAAACCAGAAGTCGTAGTTCCTCCTCTCGTAAAAATAAGTCCAGAAGAAGAAGTTTGATCTCCACTTCTTTTGATCCATGCCGAGAAAGTGATATTGTTGGTATTCACATTTAATGGGTCAGCAGAAATATAATCACTACCTCCTCCAGGAAAGCTTATCGCACTTCCAGGACTTTCATCCGCGCCACATTGATTGATGAGCGTTACCATCTCTGTAATGGTTTTGGTATCTGAACTTCCACCTTGTGTAATCGTCAAGGTCACATCATAACTGCCATCCGTATCATAAACCACTTTAGGATTTCTAGAGGTCGTAGAACTTACAAAGCTTGCTCCTGGAAAACTCCAACTCCAAGTCGCATTTGCCATCGCTACCGAATAGTCTGAAAAATAAAAAGTATCTCGTCCACAATTAGAAATATTTTTATCTACCGTAGGTTGAACGATCGGAGAAAATGTTTCAAACAAATCGGTTTCCCAAGCACCTCTATTTCCACCCATTCGAAGTTTTCCATCTCGATAAAAAGGAATCGTTTTTAAAGGATTAAACCCTTCTGGTAATCCGTCTGAAAAAGCTTGCCAATCGGAATGAGTATTATTACGATAGAAAACTTTAGAACTACCTGGATTACCTACACCGCCCCAAGAAGCAATGTATACGCCTCCGTTCGTTCCTGCCGCATGCGCAATATTGATAAAATTCATTCCATTCAACGTACCTGTTGTAAGGTTGGTCCAACTGCTTCCACCATTAATCGTTTTATAAACTTTAGCGCCATTGCTTCCAGTCGGATCAAGAATCCAAAGAATATCTTCATCTGCTGCACTAACCGATAAAGACATTCGATATACATCAAAACCTGCCGGCAAACTAAGGCTACTCCAGGTGGTTCCACCATCGCTTGTTTTCATTAAGGCCGCATCGGTAGCGACATATAATACGTCAGGATTGCTTCTACTAATTTCCATTTTCCGGACAGAAGAACCGAAATTATATAATTCAGAAAATCCATTTCCACCATTTTCAGAAATCCAAATACTTTGACCCGACCCGACATAATAGGTTTCAAAATAATGTGGATGAATCAATACTTCACTGGCATTATATCCTCTACTACCTTCGTTGGGATGAAGACTAAAAGTAAAACGTCCTTCTGCCTCTTCCGTCCAATCTTCTGGGATAATAATCCCATCACCTAAATCACTAAAAGCCGTATGTCGAGATCGTCCATGCATGACCCAACCGGTAGCAGATTCTGCACCACCCATTCTTAAAGATAAACCACTAGGATAATTTTCATAGAGCGCGGTATTTCCATTATGATAACGACCTCCGACAATAATATCTTCTTGCCATCCTTGATCAAATCCCCAAAATTCTGTTCCATCTATTCCATTAATTCTTGCTCCTGCATTAGCCGTATTATTAAAAAAGTCAGAAGAGTAAAAAATACCCCCATCGGTAGAAAGCCAAGTATCTGTTCCAATAGATTTGATTTCTTGAATATCAGGGTGAATGTCAAAACTCCCGCTAAAACCACCGATTGCCGTATAGTTAATTCCGCCATCGGTAGAACGGTAACAGGTGGTCGTTGCCACGATGACTTGATCTTTGTTGGTATCAGATGCTTCGATATCTAAGTCATAAAACCCTTGTCCATTGCTCATGCCTAGTGGCGTAGTTTCTCCAGTGGCGATGGTTGCCCAAGAGTTACCAGCATCTATACTTTTCATGATTCTCGGGCCAGCACTCGTTAATAAGACGATATAAATATAGTTGGCATCATGAGCAGTGGTGGTCAATCTTGCACCACTTTGTTCGGTAACTCCTGTAATCCACCCATTGGTGATTAGAGAAAAACTAGCTCCGGTATTAGTCGATTTATAAAATTCAAATTGATCAGATGAATTGTTTCTTTTGATTAAGAAAACAGTTGAAGGATCATCTTCTTTAAACGCAATATCATAGCAACGCTGACTTTCAACCTGTGTCCAATTAGCACCACTATTCGTAGAACGATAAACACCTTGCCAAGTAGCTGCAAGAATAATATTGGGTAGCGTAGGATGGATTTCTATATCGACCGCAGACAATCCAGAAACAGTCAGAATGGAACTCCAAGTTGCACCACCATCTATCGTATTAAAAATCTCCGAACCCGCAGAAACATAAACCGTATTAGGATCCGTAGGATGGATGGCCACCGCATTGATCTCCGATCCAAAATTAAAATTAGTACCCACTTCTTTCCAGTTTAATCCTTTGTCGGTTGTTTTGTAAATACCACTCGTTTCTGTTCCGGCATATAAAATATCCGTATTGGAAGGAGCGATATCAAAGGCGTAAATATTGACTTGCCACGGCGCCACGGGCTGCGTTTCACGATGTTCTTTTCTCCAATAAGTTATTTTGGGACCTAAATGTGTCCAATTAGCCGTAGAGGAAAAAAGCGAATTAGAAGGTTTATTTAAAGCTGATTTTTTCCGCAAAGCCTTCCATTCTCTGACCGTAAAATTTTGGACCGTACCATCCGGAAGCATATAAGGCATGGCATTTCTACGAAACTTAGAATAGAATTTTACATACGGATTATGTTCTTCTCCATCTTTTTCTTCGTCAAATCCTACCAGATCATAATAGGCATCAAATGCCGCATCTATTTCTTTTAGATTGAGGTTTTCTTGAAAAAATAAATTCATCCAATCGGGCATAGATGCACTCGGTTCAGGATATAACTCCGCACTGATAAATGGAAAATTTGGAATCGATCTATTTTGAGAAAAAAGATTAAAACTGATTCCACTTAATACGAAAATTAGAACAAATAATCTTTGCATTTTTATGTTTTAAGATAAGGTGAAGGAGTATCTCAAATTTTAGATTAAATCTGAGAAAAGAGACTTATTTATAGGAAGAAAAGTGGACACTATGTAAAAAAAACAAATATAAATAAAATAATCGACGAACTTAAGAATGGCAAACATCATTTTTAAGGTGATAATCGACAAATCTAAAAATAGAACCTTTATAATGAGACTGTTCTAAATTTTATTGAACAGCCCCTTTTAGATACCGTATATCTTGTTTTGATTTTTATCACATCAACACCCCATTCTTAGCCGCAACCGCTGGTGGCAATTCCGTTTCGCCTAACATCTCCCGCAAATCAATCTCGATGACTCGACACAAGGACAACATCGGAATATCATTCGCCATTCCTTGGAAAGGGTTTTCGGTGTAGTCTCCCACGATTTCCATCATCACATAGACCCAACCAATCAATGCGGTAATTGGAATGGACAACCAGAATCCACCACCACTCATTTTCATCAATTCAGGGATCATACTAAACGGAAGTAGCATAATAAAAATAGCCACAAAGTATCGACTGATATTCGCGTACTGGCGTGGTAGTGGAAATTTTTTAATCCGTTCATTTTTTCCTTGTAGGGTGTAAAAGGTTTTAAGTAAATTGGCTAATTCCATGTGTCGAAAATCTTCGATAAATCCTCGTTCTCGCAAGGCACGTAAGTCTCTTGACTGTTCATTAATGATTTGGGTGGCGGTATTTTTATAATTAATTAATCTTTCGTGTTCTTCTTTTGGCAAAAACAAATCAAGTTCTGTGCGAGTGACTTGATCTCCGAGTAAACCTACACCAAAATTTTCTTGATAGTATTTTGCCGTTCGTCCTATGTGTCCGCCTTGGCTGGCATGTTCCCAAGGAGTTGGGATCAATAATTGACTTCGATGTGCATATAACCAAGCGATGTGCCGATACATCAATCGCTGCTTGATGGAGTGAAGTTCACTATCAGAAGCTTTTTTATCTGCAAATAAATTCGTGATAAAACCATCTACCATCATTCCCCAAGAACGGCTGTCATTAATAATGCCGCCCCAGATTTTTCGAGCTTCCCACATTCGGTCATAGGCTTGGTTGTTTTTAAAACCCACATAAAAAGCGACGGCCGTACCGATGACAGAAACAGGTAGCCAAGGAATTTTAAAACTAATAATTTGGTAATGGTATAATAAGGTTATCCCGGTCATTAAGAGCGTTAGCCAAATAATATGCGGAGCGGTCCATTTTATTAAGTTGCCAAAACTTATTCCTTTCGTTATAATCATTTTTTAAATTTATTTTTTCTCAGTAAAGGACAAAAGCTAAAAAGGTTTTTATAGGCCACGAAGACACGAAGGCTTTTTCCTTCGGAAAAAGCTAATTGATTTTGTGTCTTTGTGGCAATTTTAAGTTTTGTCCTGTATTTAGTTTTTTTACATCATCTTTCGCTTATCTACTATCCGACTCAATTTTCCTCCTGCGCTTCTTGGAATTTCATCGTATGGTTTCAATTCTACGTCCATACTCAATCCAATATTGTCTTTGATTTTTTTACTTAATTGACCCGTCAGATTTTTGATAATATCTTTGTTGGCAAAATCTTCACGAATACTTTCAGAAAGTTCTTTGGTTACTTCGACATCCAATTTTACCCGGTCCATCGTCCCCTCACGCGTAACAATCAACTGATAACAGGGGGCTA
>CAZYAC010000205.1:0-9064 GCA_964645475.1 uncultured Saprospiraceae bacterium
GGCTTGTCTTTTTGAGCAGACAGGTCCGTAGGAAAGATAAATATCCCAAAAAACACCACCAGGATCGTTTTCAATACCATGTCTATTAACCATTTCACCTGGTAAAACTACAAAGTAAGTGGCAAAAAATTTGCATTTACGAAACTTTTCGTATATCATTGTATTACGAAATTATTCGTATTTAATGTTTAGATCATTTCTAAAATGAGCAAAAAATCAAATTTACCTCAACCTACAGACGCTGAACTGGGGATTTTACAAATCTTATGGGAAGCAGGACCAAGTACCGTTCGTTTTGTTAATGAACAGCTAAACGAGCAACAAGAAAAAGAAATCGGTTATACGACTACGCTGAAATTGATGCAGATCATGACCGAAAAAAAATTGCTTAGTCGTAATACTGAAACGCGCACCCACATATATCTAGCAGAAGCGGTGCAGGGTGATACACAGAAGGCGCTATTGAAAAAATTTGTAGACGCGGCTTTTCAAGGATCTGCTACCAATCTAGTCATGCAAGCGCTCGGTAATCATGAAACTTCGCAACAGGAACTAGACGAAATTAAAGCATTAATTGAACGAATCGAAAAAAAATAAATTATGGAATTCATTACAGTTTTTTTTTCCGATACGGTCTTACACGCACTGGGTTGGACCGTCGTACATTCTCTTTGGCAAGGGACCTTGCTAGCGATCCTCCTATCCGTATTGATGATGGCTTTAGAAAAGCGATCAGCGCGATTGCGGTACGAAGTAGCTTGCGGGGCAATGTTTACTATGCTCATGATGGCCTTAGCCACTTTTATTATTTACTTGGATCAGGATCCAAATCTGGTAGAAGTAACTGTAGCACTGATGGGCAGTTCATCAAATCCATCGATAACTATTGTCGCCGGAGAAAGTAATTTTCTACAAACCAATTTTCAAACGGTTATTGCTTTTTTTGATGCTCAACTACCACTGATTGTAAATGTTTGGTTAATTGGTTTTTTATTCTTCGCTTTTAGAATGGCCGGAGGTTTTATACATCTTCGTCAACTGCGCCACCAGGATACTTTCCCGGCAGATAAAATGTTACAAAATAAATTAAACCAATTAATTCAGCGAACACCGTTACGACGATCCGTGAAAATAATGGAATCAGCTATGATAAAAGTACCTATTTTGTTAGGACACTTAAAGCCGCTGATCTTAATTCCTATCGGAACCATTAATCTATTAACAGAAGAAGAAGTTGAAGCGGTCTTGGCCCACGAACTGGCACATATTATTCGACGCGACTTTTCGATGAACATCTTTTTCACCTTAGTAGAGATTCTATTTTACTATCATCCTGGTGTTTGGCTTATGTCTGCCACGGTGCGTAGTGAACGAGAGAACTGTTGTGATGATCTCGCACTCTTTCTTTGTAAGAATCCCTTGGTTTACGCTCGCGCACTTTACAAACTGGAAGCAGCACATAAAGCAGCTCGTCTACCTGGACTGGCGCTATCTTTTTCCAGTCAAAAAAATCAATTATTGCACCGCGTACGCCGTATTTTAAATCAACCACAAAACAAATCTAATATCATGGAAAAATTAATGGCTACTTCCTTTTTATTACTGACCATTGCCATACTCTCCATTGGCGCCACTACCCCACTCGATGAATTACATGCCCGACGAGTTATCACAACGGGTGTTGAAACGCTAAATAACCCCGTCGTTTTGGTCGAGGCAAATAGTTTTCAAGCGTTAAATATCCAACCTAAAATCATGGTCTTGGATACCATTCCTGTAAAGAAACAAGATCGCCGAAAGATCATTAAAACGGAAAACGGACGGGCGATCGAAATAACGATAGAAGATGGACAAATCTCAGATCTAAAAATTGATGGCAAAGAAATTCCAGCAGATGAATACGATCAACACGAAAAATTAGTGCAAGAGATGGTAGTTGAATTCGATAATATTCCAACACCACCAACGCCTCCTCAAATGATAACCGATATTCCAGCGCCACCATCACCTCCCGCACCACCAACCATAAGACAATATACCGTCGGTGATAGAACGGTCACCGTTATTGATGAGGACACAGAAATAGTTATCAGTGATCACGACGAAGAAACCTTGAGAAAGGTAGAAAAACAGATGGAAGAACATCACAAGCAGATGGAAAAACACCATAAAGAAATGGAAAAGCATCATAAAAAAATAGAAGTGCATCGCAAGGAGATAATGGAAGAGCACCAGCTTAAAATGGAAGAACACCGTGAAAAAATAGCGCTGCAACAGAAAGAAATGCAAGAAAAGCAAAAGGAAAGAATGGAAAAACACCAGCTTAAAATGGAAGAACACCGTGAAAAGATGGAGATCAAACGGATAGAGATGCAAGAAAGAATGGAAGAAATAGTTGCTGAATCAAAACAAATCATTGCAGAGAATATAGCGCACGCAGGGAATGAAATAAATGTAGCCCTAGAAGATCAATTAATCGCCGATGGACTTATTGATTCTCGTGAAAATTATAAACTTGAATTGTCAGGGAAAAAGTTAAAAGTGAATGGAAAAACACAATCCGATGCTATGCATCAAAAATACCTGCAACTATACGCCGACTTATCCGGTGATCCTATTTCAGCTAAAAGTAAAATAAAAATTGTAAAAAGTAAATTCTAAATAGTATCTTTAATAAACTTGTTATGGCATAGCTGATGGAGCGAACATGAGATATGGCAGAATAAGTTTAATTCATCACCAAGGCTTTCTTTTTATTATTAAAAGCCTATAAAATTAAAAATTTATGAAAGCAGTAAAACTCAATCTTTTCTCTCTCTTTATGGTCATGCTGCTCTGTACTGGTATGCATCACCTACAGGCACAGCAGGAGATCAACGTAGAGACCGATGGAAAAACCATCACTATTATTAAAAAATATGTAGACGACGAAGGAGTGTCCGTTACCGAAAAAATCGTAAAACAGGTAGACGATCCTAGTGGCTTTGACCTAGATGATTTTATCAGCGACATACCTGGTACCGAAATTAACATCGATATAATGGAGGATATGGATATAGATGTACTAAATAATAGTTTGGGCCAAATGAATCAATTTATGTTAGGAAAATCTGGTTGTGCTAAAAAGTCCATCACGGTTTTACCCAACAACCGAGGTAAGCTTGGTGTTTACCTAGATACTTATTCAGACTTGCACGAAGGAATCCGTATCAGTTCTATCGTAAAAGGTGGTGCTGCTGAGCAAATAGGAATGCAAGCTGGCGATATTATTTTAGCCATTAATGATCAAAAAACAAATGGTTATCCAGCACTGACTA
Organism: uncultured Saprospiraceae bacterium; assembly: GCA_964645475.1. Taxonomy (GTDB): domain Bacteria; phylum Bacteroidota; class Bacteroidia; order Chitinophagales; family Saprospiraceae; genus JALZUU01. Next base: position 3,318 of record CAZYAC010000205.1, read on the forward strand.
AGGTAATGCGCGATTATAAAATTGACGACGTAGTCAGAGTAGATTACCAGCGAGGCACAGCATATTTTCAGTCTGAGGCAACCTTAAAAGGACACATTCGCCCCGAAAGAAAATCACGCTACGCATATGACTTTGTCTCTCCTTCCGATCGTAGCTATTATAAAATGGACCCTTGTAAACCATTTATCGGCGTTAGTCTAAGTGTCAGAGGAGAAAACGGTGTACCCATTCACCGAATTATTGAAGATACGCCCGCCTCAGAAGTGGACTTACAAAAAGGAGATCGGATTATTTCTATTGATGGAACGAAGGTTAGCTCACAGTCCGAAATCGTTCGCTTGCGTGACTTGCACAAAGCCGGTGATTATTTCACCATTGGCTATACACGCGATGGTCAGGAATATGAAGTCGAAGCACAATTTAAAGCGTGCGATATAGAAGAAGTAATAGAAGAAGAGGAAGAGAAACCAACTAATCTTAATCGAACGGACATCCAGCCAATCGTAACAAATGATTTACAACTAGAATCTGTTACGGCTTTCCCTAATCCTACTTCAGGTAGAATAACCCTCCAATTCAAAGGAGAAGCGGTTCCTACTACCGTTCGATTAACGGATGCCTTAGGAAAGATTTTAATGACCGAAAAATTAAATGATTTCTCTGGAGAATATAACGATAGAATTAATCTTTCTAACTATCCTTCCGGAATCTATAATATCACCATTATTCAAAATGGAAAATCCTACAGCGAAAGAATTGTACTCAACGGTAATCGTACTTAAAAAGCGATTCTTATTGACATAAAAAAGGCCAACGCGAACATAAATCGCGTTGGCTTTTTTTATTTATTAGGTTGAATTATTGAATGTAATATTCTTTTAACAAATCAACCGTAAATACAGGGCATGCCTTGTACCTACATTTTAACAATTCGACAATCTTATTTAGCACTTTGTAAAATTACTTTCTCGGTACGACTTTCTCCTCCATGGACAATCTGTAGAAAATAAATTCCTGCAGCTCTTCCAGTTAGATCAATGGCTTCGTCAAAGTATCCATTAAACTTATCTTCTGACTCTTTGTAGATCAATCTTCCCGCCACGTCCGTTAGGCGTAAGGAAAAGCTTCCTTCTAATTCAGAACTATATTTCACTTGTGCAATTCCAGTGGTAGGATTAGGAAATACTTCCAGTTCGCCTGGTAGTAAATCATCCGTATCTATAGTTGCTGGTAATTCCGTTGCTAGGCCTTCACAGCAAGCAGACCAAACGGTACTTTTTTGAATTTTATAACCCAAAACAACCGATAACAATTCTGCTCTTCCATTTCGAACGATGTCTACATCTAACGCATCACCCGCTTCATAAGCATTGATGGTTGTGTGCAAATCACAGCCAGAATAAACCGTTTCTCCTTCGATATTGGTAATAATATCTCCTGGCAAAATTCCAATCACTGCAGCTGCTGAACCATCAATCGTGCGTTGAACCTCCACCCCTGGAACATCACCTGCGGCAGGAATAGTCGCAACACCCATCAAAGGTAATTTTTTTACTTCTGTTGTTTTTTCACAAAAATCATAACATTGACCATCCCAATCTTCTTTATTGAAAGAAACTCGGATTACTTCAGTATCGCGAACAATGGTTCCTCGGATTTTTATATCTGCTTGATTTCCATGCTTACGCAGATAATCTCCTAGATCAAATGCTTTAGCCTCTTCTCCTAACAAACGCTGATACGTTGTTTGGGAATTAAGGGTCGCTTTAGATGTAATGGAAATTCTTGCAGAATGGATCTTTTCAGATTGTGCCGTAGATAATTGGGCAACGATAAGTAAGATTAGGGTGTAAAAGTACTTCGACTTCATGTTCTCTAGTATTTAGGTATGAATAAGAATTGGTCTTGTGGTACTTTTATTAATACAATTGCTATTCCAAAAATTAGGATTTAAGGATTATTTAAGAATTTGAGATAATTAGTTTACGGGTACATCAAAAGCTAAGAATCTAAATCCATCAGAAGTAAAAATTACCCCATCATCACTTATCGTCATGTGTTGATGTTTAAAGGAAGGCTCAAATAACTCAATTTTAGAATTTTCCAGATAAACTTTATCTGGTAAAGCATATCTTCGAAAACTAGAACCATCATTGACCGAAATACTAATTAGACTTCCCCAATCATTAATATAATACAACTTGTCATTATAAATATTTGCAGTAAAGCCAGATGTTCCTCCCTCTTTTAGATTTTTAGGAGTATAATCAAGAAATGTCTTATTCCATATCATGGAGCCATCCATTTTATTTAAACATAAAATTTGTTCTGTCTTTCCCATAATTATAATTTTATCATCATGTAAAATTAAATCCGAGTAGCCAGAATCTTTGTCCTTCATTATCGGCGATCCAACATTCCAAATTTCCATTCCAGTTTCAACATCAAAACAAATTAATTTTTCCCTACCCAAAACATATAATCTGTTATTTTCAATAATTGGAGCTCTAGATAGACCTCCCACTGGAGCAAAATCTTTATTAATCCATTTAATCGTATCTGCGGTTAGGTTATAGGCTACAAGATGAAATATACCCGTTCTAAACAGATTATCTGATTCTTGAGCCAAATATATCATGTTGACATTTCCATCTTTGTCCTTAAAGAAAGATGGGCTATAATAAGTCCGTTTAAACCCATGATTAGCTTTGGCCTCAATCCTATTAAAGTGGTCCCACGATTCATTACTAAGTGAATTTATATCCGATTTAATCCATTCATTAAACATAGGACTAGTGTTTTTGTAGTCATCTAAGTGAATAAATATTTCATCATTATAAAATCCAAAGTCCGTGTTCAAATAGTTGTTTCCAAAACTTAATGAAAAATTATGAATAACAACTCCAGAATTCAAATTAAATGAACGTATTCCTCCAGCATTCGGATAAATAAGGTGGCCATTATATTCAAGGGGCTGGGGAATAGGGTGACGATTAAAGTCACCTCTATTATCCCATTTAAGTTGTCCATTGGCAGTGTCCAATGCTACAAAGCCACCTTGTTCAAAAATGTTATAAATTACTTTTCCTTGATAAATAAGCGGAAAATACGTAAAAACACTTTTTTGAATATTTAAAAAACGCTCATCTATTACAGCGGTCCATTTAAACGAATCGATAAGAGTCAAAGGTAAGTCTTCAACTATTTCAATTGCTGAATTATCTACTGAATCTGAATTCATTACCAATCCTAGTTCATCATTATTATAACATGATAAAAACAGACTAACTAGAAATAATTGAAAACATATATTACTCTTAAGTTTCATGCGATTTATTTAGGTTCTGTTTCAAAAAATTCAAGCGCTGGATTATCGTCTGGATTATCGAATAAAGTCAATAACATACTTTTAGTACTCGCATCATTTCTCATTTGAAAATGATTTGAACCACCCATTGCACCTATAAACACTGCTCCTCGAAAATCAATGGCAGACTCTCGTAAAACTACTCCATCATTTGGCTTATATATTTCCCTTAATTGAGTTCCTGAACCTGGGATACAAATGTCTCCTGGATCTTGAGGGGTACAATCAAGCGATATATAATCGAAGTCACCGTTTGCCTCTGAACAGTCACAATAAGGAATCGAAATTTGTACAAATTCCATCTCCCTTGCCCCCGTAAGATAATCCCATTGCTCTGAAGAAGTCAGAAACCATTTCCAGCCTCTAAAAAATCCCTCTCGGGCCTTACGAGCAAAATTTCTATGTCTCACAGCAGCACCACATGCAAGTACTCCAAATACCGACGGAGGAATGAATTTACATGCCAGTCTTACGGTTTTATTTCTTTTCTCTTCTTCATCTTCCCAATGATTAAATTCCATTTCATAGCGAGCTACATTTTCATCAAAAAATCCAACTGCAAAATCATCACTTGTAGCCTCAAAATGAGGTATATTCTCATCGACGACTCGTAATCCTGTAGGAGGAGTGTTTGGAGTGTTTACTCCCCAATAAAACAACCTCCATATTGTTATATCTGGACTTTCAACTCCATAAAATGCAGCTTTCGTCACTGGTATAGAAGCGTTTTGCAGTGCAGCAATGGAAGGATCTGCTTTCCGTAAATCAATGGCTGTAATATCCAAATAGGGAATCAAAAGTGTTATTTGCTGTGAAAATTCAGCTATTAATTCCTGAACGATACTTCCTTCTTCCTGTATATCCGTAAAGTTTGCCAACAGTCGTAGACCAAAATCACCCTCAATAGCTGCAGCTACAGGTCCTGCTAGTAGACTATTAGAAGCATCCGCTAAAAAATTATTAAAGGTTTCTGTTGTCTGAGGTGTAGATGAAGTAGGATCAACTTCAAGAATATTATCCGCTAATTGAGCTCCGTGGTTAGGAGTTCCAATCGTTACAATCCCTCCAGCTCTAAAGTCATCTACATTATTATTATCGTTTCCTTCGAGTGCGGCTCTTCTAGACATAAGTCCTCCCATGCTATGAGAAATGCAAAAATTTTCTTTTGATTTTGCTAGACTCTGCTGTTGATTAATACTCTGGTTATAAATTTGAATATTAACCCTTGAGCCAAAAAACTCTAACGTCTCAGTTGTTCCAAATATAGCTTCACCTCGCATTATTTTTCTAGCTGGAAACCCTATGATATCATTTATAAAGTTACCATTTAATGGATGTTGAATCTTAGTATCTGAAATATGTGATGCTGCAGACCATGAATTATCATTTCCACCATAACCATGCCCCCAATAAACGATTCTATCTCCAACCTCTCCTACTGATGGAGGAGGAGGTGGCGGCGGTGGTAGCCTAGGTAATTCTGGATTTTCAACTGTTGTTGGGATTTCAGTACCCGGTGTCACTAAATCATCACAGGTATCAACCTGAGCTTCCACACTTAGTGAGAAAATAATTATTGTTATTAATGTTATTAAATTTTTCATTCTTTATTTTTTTTAATTGGTTAGGAAAACTTTATTTGAATACGAAGAACTTCCATTATTAAAATGGATAAAATAAATCCCCGTATAAGGTGGATTAAAATTAAATTCATTTTTGACTGAACTAAGTGAATTTAAAACTCTACCACTCACATCAAATATCATAACAGAATATTCACCATTAAAAGAACTATCAAAAGTTATGGTAGATCCAACCTGCACAACATTCTTGATCTCCGAAGAATGATTATCTCTTCTACTACCACTTTCTATATTTCTTGAAATCTCGTACTCGTAATTTTCATATTCAGTAGTTTCTTTTCTACTCAAACAAATTCCTTCCAATGTCTCTTCTGTGTATCTGGTCACCTTAATGACAGGTTGCCAGATATCAGGATAAACCTCTGAGTAGGTTATTTTTTCATGAATATCTAAAGAGGGGTCATAAGATTCAATCGAATTGGAAGTTACATCAATCGAAAAGTCAACTGGGCTATTTTCGGAATAAAACCATTCTACATCGCCCTGATAATAACTACCCCACTCATCATTATTTCGAAAGGCAAGTAAATTATCATTCAAGTTAAAATCAGGAGAAATTGGTAATTCTACCTCATCAATATCTTCTTCATAATCAAATTTTTTCTTTACCTTATAATTGTCTGGGCTCGAAATAACAGAATAGTAGGTTTCACCTCCAAATTTTATGCTTTTATGTAAGCCATGATTATATGGTTCGCCATTATAAAAACTTTCAATCTTTTCAATACTTTTATAGG
>CAZYAC010000206.1:0-9056 GCA_964645475.1 uncultured Saprospiraceae bacterium
TAATCGACAAAAAGAAGCATTCTAAAATATAAATGAATTTATTGCACAGTGTACTCGTTTACGAATCACTTCACCACACGATATTGCGGTACAGTCGATGCGCCAAAATCTTTGGCAAAAGAATTCTCCGTATAACTATTAAAGTCCAGTATGACGGGTCTTCCGGCGTTACCACGAATCAGCATATCAAATAATAAAGTGTTGGCACCTTGTTTTATTCCGCGAGGCGAAACGTTGGAAAGCAAGCGTATTATTTTTCCGTGACTAAAGATAAAAAATCCGCAGGCGAGGTATTCTTGTTTTTCGTTCATGACTGCCGATCCAAATCCATTTCCTCGATGTAGTGCGTTGTACATAATCCGCTGGTAGGCGTGAAAATTATGAACAACGTTGGTTTTATCTTTGGTGTGAATACGATAAAAATCGGCGATCTTTTCGGGTTTAAGATTTGAATTCAAAATTAGTCGATTGGTTCTCGCCAAATCCATTTGTTCTTCCACCCTCGGCAGATAGTCTTTTTCGAGGGTTTCGTAATCTTTGTCTAAACGTAATTGGTGATTATAAACGATCGTCGGTTTTATGGCAAAATCAGTTGGCCAATTGATACCCTCGTTGAGCATAAAATTGTATTGTTGGTACGATGCGGGAATCGCCTCCAAAAACGCTTTGACACGAGGTCTACTTAAAACATTGATAGAATAAATTCCTATTTCTTTAATCGTATCAGGTGTGGTTAAAATCTGACTATCTAGGGGGAACAACGGAAAAACGGTTTCGTAATCTCCTTCGACTAGTCCATCCCACTCTTTGACCGTGTTGGCGAGGTACCACCAATATCCAGAAACATTGCCACGGGTAGCGAAATGAACGCAAGAGTTCCATTTTGTTTTATCTAAATCTTTATGCTTCACCAATTGTATGTTCATACTTGCATTTTTCGTTTCAACTGATTAAATTGTATTAAGTACGTGTTCAAAATAATTAACAACCTATGACGGTCTCTTTTTTATTTATTATTACCTAATACCAAATATTCACTAACCAAATTAAATTAATTTAGATTATGAAAATCTTAAGGTTCAAAACTAACATTGAATCCACCCAATCAGTTGCGAATATTTCTAATTTTATTGATAATACCATAGGTATTAAAAATTGGGAAATTGATCTTCGCAGTCCAGAAAAGGTATTAACAATCCGTGGCAATGTTAACCGACCTGATGCAATGGTAAGAAAAATTCATAAAGCAGGCTTTCAGGTTACGCCCATGAATTAAGAAATTTAGAATCATTCTTTTGGTTTAATATCGAAAATTAGCTAACAAGTTCCTAGAATTTGTTAGCTATTTTTTTTAAACCTGAACTCTATAGCAATTTTTATGGTTTATCTAAAAAGTCGTATCTATGTATCAAATAGTAACGATATTTTTATTTCTCTAAAACAAAACGAATAACACCTATCTATGGCAGAATGGAATCTTGGACAAAAAGATAGAAAAGGACTAAAAAAGCAAGGGGAGTCCGCCATCCTAGTGGGCATCATCCGTGATGGTCAGTCCGAAGCATTGGTTAAAGAGTATCTGGCCGAACTGGAATTTCTGGCCATGACTGCTGGGGCGACTACCAAAAAAGTATTTACCCAAAAACTAAAACAACCGCATCCCAAAACCTTTATTGGTAGCGGAAAATTACAAGAGATCCTCGAATATATCGAAAATCATGAAGAGATCAATCTGGTAATCTTTGACGACGATCTTACGGGTAAACAAACCGGTATTCTGGAAGAAGAACTCAAAGTAAAGATTGTAGACCGCTCTAGCCTCATCCTTGATATTTTTGCTAATCGCGCACAAACTGCACAGGCCAAAACACAGGTCGAGTTGGCACAAATGCAATACCTCTTACCACGACTGCGAGGACTCTGGACCCACCTTGAAAGACAACGAGGGGGTATCGGAATGCGCGGACCGGGGGAAAAGGAAATTGAAACGGATCGCCGGATCGTTCGAGATCAGATTTCTTTATTGAAAAAGAAACTGGCAAAAATAGATCAACAAAACTGGACCCGCCGTAAAAATCGCGACCAGATGATTCGTGTTGCACTAGTGGGTTATACCAATGCAGGGAAATCCACGATCATGAATCTCCTGAGCAAATCTAATGTCTTTGCCGAAGATAAATTATTTGCGACCTTAGACACCACCGTCCGTAAAGTGGTCTTTGAGCGAATGCCCTTTTTATTATCTGATACCGTTGGTTTCATTCGAAAATTACCGCATCATCTCGTAGAAAGTTTTAAATCTACACTTGACGAGGTAAAAGAGAGTGACCTACTGATTCACGTGGTTGATATTGCTCATCCACAATTTGAAGATCACCTCCGCACCGTTAATGCAACGCTGAATGATCTGGAAGCTTATGACAAACCGACGCTAATTGTGTTTAATAAAATAGATCTGTATCGGGAACGCTATTTTGATAAATATCTCGAAACAGAAACGCAGGAAGATTTGTTGGGAGAATTAAAGCAGCGTTTAAAAAATACTTTTGAATACGATAATATTTTTGTTTCGGCACTGACCAAGGAAAATATTTCGACCCTCCGAACCGAAATGGAAAGATTGATTCGAGAATTATACGAAAAACGTTATCCTTACCAAGTGAAGCATTGGTAATCTATTTCAGTTTCAATCTCTGAATTACTACATAATACTCGTGGCTCATTAAATTGTTTAATAAGAAATTATTTATTCTTCGTTTCATTTAAACTTTTCGGTGATTTTGACGTATTTATTTTCTAAGTTTTAGTTTATGAACCCTATACTCGTAAAATACGCAGATCTACTGGTTAATTACTGCCTGGAGATTCAAGAAGGTGATCAATTTTACCTCAGAAGCACTACCCTAGCAGAACCACTCGTCAGAGAGGTTTATCGGGCTGCCACACGAGCAGGTGCTAATGTAGAAGTAGATTTAGCTTTCCAGGGTCGTGATCGGATATTTATGGAAGAGGCTAAAGGAGATCAACTAAAATATATTTCGCCAACTTATAAAAAGGCGATGGAAGAATTCAATGCTTATCTTTTTATTCGTGCCCCCTTTAATCTAAAGGAATCCTCTAATGCCGATCCGGAAAAAGTAAAAATCGTCAAAGCCGCCAGTGCCGAAACCACCAAAACCTATTTTGCCCGCACCGCTACCCGCGATTTACGCCGGAGTCTTTGTCAATATCCAACCATTGCCGCCGCTCAGAATGCAGGTATGTCTTTAGAAGCCTACGAACAGTTTGTATTTAATGCTTGCAAATTAAACAGTCCCGATCCCATCGCTGCCTGGTTAGAGGTAAGAGCATTTCAAAAACAAATTGTGGATGTCCTTAATAAAGCAGAAAAGGTGCGTTACAAAGGAGAAGGTATTGATATTGAATTTTCTACCAAAGGAAGAACCTGGATTAATTCGGACGGACAAACCAATATGCCCTCTGGGGAGGTATACACCTCGCCTGTGGAAGATTCGGCCAACGGAGTGGTTAATTTTTCTTACCCAGCCGTTTATATGGGCCATGAGGTAGAAAATGTGACCTTATGGGTAAAAGACGGTCTCATTAACAAATGGGAAGCTGACAGAGGTCAGGATTTCTTGGATCGGATATTCTCTATGGACGGAACGCGTCGATTTGGAGAGGCGGCAATCGGAACTAATTACGATATTAACCGTTTTACCAAGAATATTCTCTTTGATGAGAAAATTGGCGGTACGATACATATGGCAATTGGCCAGTCTTATTTGCAGGCTGGAGGCAAAAATCAGTCAGCTATCCACTGGGATATGATTGGAAACATGAGAAATGGAGGAGAAATCTTTGCGAATGACGAAAAGATTTATGATAGTGGCAAATTTTTGTTTGTATAATGCCTATTTTTGTAAACTAAAATACAATATATTGGCTATAAGCTTGGAAAATATTACAAGCTTTGGTAATTTACTCTTTTTTATTTCACCTACTAATTGAAAACCGTGGACAGAAACATTGCATTCTTAGAATTAAAGTACGGAAACATATACGGTGGTTATCCCAATTACTACGCTATTACCGAGGCATCGCTTTTAGTGTTTGAACTAGATTCCAACAAAATTTTCTTAGAAACTTTCGCCAACAACGCGGATGTCAACATCATCCATGTATCTTCCGAAGTCAATGAGCTAGGAAATACGATCGGGAAAAAGCGGGAAGTTATCAACATGAAAACTGGTCGGCAGACGGAATACAACGAAGAATTCCGGATGGACGAACAGGCTCTGGATAACGCTTTCTATAAATTGCGTCCTTCTCGTCGTTTCGTAAAGGGATTTTTTATGAAAAATTTACGCAAATACAATGTGCGTGATATTATTACTTTTGATGGTCGCCGAGATATATTTTTGGTAGAAAAATCTCAAGTAGAATTCCGTTACCAACGTATTCACGACGTACAGAAAGAAATCACTGAAGAGACCAATTATCTCTTTTCGCTTAACAAACTAGCAAAAGTGATTAACTTCCAGCAGGATATGTCTTTCTTGCGTTCCAATAATTTACAGTATCGTCTCCACCCAATCGCTGCTCGCCAGATCAATCCTGGTTCGGCTGCTTTTGACGCGGCGCGCTTACTGATGGTACACAACGAATTTAAAGAACATAAAGATGACTTTTTATTAAAAGCCGCTTTATTAGTAAATAAAATAGAAATGGCTAACAACGATAAATAAGTTGACCATTTTTTCTGCGAAAAAGCCAACTCACTTTACTGATGAGTTGGCTTTTTTTATGGCCTTTATTGAAAGCCTATTATTATTAATATCTTGTGCTTTTAACGTAAAGTACGTTCTATAGTATGAACTATCAACTATCATCGCCTGCACTGAGAAAAATGGGATACCTTTTTTGGATGGTATTGTTGATTTTTTCGGTGCTGTATTACGAAGAACGGGCGATTTTCATGGATGGTGCTTTTCAACTCTTTGAAGTACTCAATTATGGAAGTTTTCAGATTTATGCGCATCGATTTACTAGTGTACTGACGCAAGCGGTACCTTTGTTATTTTCTAAACTCGGCTTACCGCTGCAATGGTCACTGCTCTCCTACTCCATCAGTTTTATCGTCTTATACGGATTTATTTATCACTTGATCGTCCGATATCTAAAGAATGATCTGCTGGGCTGGGTGATGATTTTCTTTTTTTCCTTATTGGTCTTTGAAAGCTTTTATTATCCGGTCGCAGAACTAAAACTAGGCATCGCATTTGTTCTTTTGTTTTTTGCCATTTTATTAAAATATCCCCAACCCGCTCTTCCAATCCTCGTGTTATTAGGTTTACTGACGATACCAGTTTGTTTTACCCATCGGCTAGTTTTTGCGTCTTATCTCTTTCTCGGGATCTTTTTTTTATTGAATAATAAAACACTTCGCAGTAAATCTTTTTTAGGGCTGTTCGTTTTTGCGCTGGGTGTGATCTCTATTCAATCTAAGTATTTTACCAACTGGTATGACCGCAGCAAGCAGGTAGAATTTTGGAATAACTATGAAAAATATTATCCTAATTTTCACCAGATACCTTCTCATCAAACTTTCTTTGAAGAATGTTTACACCATTATTATTTTTTCCCAATCCTCCTGGTCATAGTATCCCTTGGTTATCTCTTTCATAGTTTTAAAAAACATGATGAAATTGCTTTTCCGTTTTTAAAATTGGGATTTATGCTCGGATTTAGTATAAGTTATATCACGGTTCTTCATATTTCTGCACCGACCACTTTTCACCGTTTTTATCACGAAACAAATTACCTGCCATTGAGTCTCGTGGCAACCGTTCCTTTTTTGTTTGATTTTATCCCTGCTTACGGGGCACGAAAATCCCTCTTCTATATTTTTGGAATCATTCTCCTAATTCGATTAAATACCATTTATTTCAATCATAAAGTTTACACCAAACGCCTCGCTTGGATGGAAGAAAAAATGGAAATCGGTCATCAGCAAGGCCACCACAAAATCATTATTCCTGCCAAAGAAGCTCCATTTAAAAAACATACGATGGACTGGGCGGTTTCCTATGAGTCGTTATTGCTTTCTAAATCTCGTAGACCCAATCAGCCAGCCACGCTATTACTCACGCTTAAAGATCAACACCAAAACGAATGTGTTCTAGAAAGAAGTGATTGTTATATGACTGCTTTTAAAACACATTTTTCGGATGATTTTTTTGAATCCGGTGCACTCTGGTTACCGAATGAAAAGTATATTTATTTAGAAGAATAAAGATACACTCCTGACCTAGTTCTTATCTAACGTCTGTCATTATTCGTCGCTAAATTTTCATCATTCGTCAAAAAAAGTATTTAATTCTCTTAAGTATTCCTTACTTTAGAAAATAATAATGTCAGACTACCTCGATGACACTTTTTTTATTAAGAAAAATAAACGAAAAATAACCAACGAAATGAGCCTACTCAAAATCAGCAACCTCCAAAAAACTTACCCAAATGGAACCCATGCCCTCAATGATGTCAGCCTAGAAATCAGCAACGGAATGTTTGGCTTACTCGGACCCAATGGTGCCGGAAAATCTTCTCTGATGCGTACGCTTGCTACCTTACAGGAAGCAGATTCGGGCAGCGCATTTCTCGATGATGTAGATATTTTAAATGACCCAAAAAGTATTCGAAAAGTCCTTGGTTATCTACCACAGGAGTTTGGTGTCTATCCTCGAATTACTGCTTTTCAGTTACTAGATCATTTAGCAACGCTAAAAGGAATTACCAACGGTAAAGAACGAAAGGAACTCGTAGAATATCTGCTCGAAAAAGTAAATCTCTTCAAAGAACGAAATAAAAATGTGAAAGGCTTTTCTGGTGGAATGAAACAGCGAATCGGTATTGCACAGGCCCTCATCAAAAATCCAAAGTTGATTATTGTAGACGAACCTACCGCCGGACTTGACCCCGGAGAACGCAACCGTTTTCACAATTTACTCGCAGAAGTAGGCGAAGATGTCATTATCATTTTATCCACCCACATCGTAGAAGACGTAAAAGAATTATGCACCGACATGGCCATTATGAATCTCGGTGAAATTGTTTATAAAGGCAGCCCTGTCGACGCACTCACCGAACTACATGGACAAATCTGGCGCAAGACCATCCAACGTAGTGAGAAAGCGGAATATAAAGCAAACTACCGGGTCATTTCAGACAAAATGGTCGCTGGCCTTCCGCAAATTCATGTACTTAGCGATACAGATCCAGGAAATGGATTTACACAGATTGAACCGGGACTAGAAGATGTATTTTTTACAAAAATCAATGCCGTACCTGCGTAGGTAGAGACGTTTTTTATTTTCATCTTCTTAAAACCAACTAAATATGTTTGCTGCTTTTTTTAAAAAAGAACTTTCTCGTGGGTTAAAATCACCCATGGTTTATATTTTTATGTTTATTGTTAGCCTCCTCGTTTTTGGCGCCGTAGTAAGTGACAATGTCATCATTGGTGGGACCGTTGGAGACGTCCATAAAAATGCACCCTCGGTTGTCGCTATGTATGTGACGATCTTAAATATTTTTGGATTATTATTCGCGACTGCTTTTTTCAATAATGCGGCGCTACGTGATTATCGTTTTAATTTTAACGAAATTATGTTTAGCACCCCCATCAGCAAGGCGGGTTATTATTTTGGTAGATTTTGTGGCGCATGGGTCCTTTCCACGCTTGTCATGCTGGGTATCTATTTAGCGTTTATTGTAGGAGCAGCGGTTGGTCCAGCGGTCGGTTGGATTGGTGCAGATCGGATGGGACCTACCCCTTGGGGGGCGTTTATTAGCACCTATTTTATTTTTGTGGTCCCTAATATGTTTTTAGCTGGAACGATTATTTTTGCGCTGGCTACTCGCTTTAAAAGTACCATTGTCTCTTTTCTAGGAACCCTTATCATTATCATCACCTATATCATTGGACTCAATATGGCCAGTGATTTAGACAGTCAGTCAACCGCAGCCATTATCGACATATTTGGTATTTCTACTTATAATCTCGATACGCAATATTTTACTCCTTTTGAAAAAAACACGGTAAATCCTTCGCTCTCGGGATACTTATTACCCAACCGGATTTTATGGACTTCTGTTGGGATTATTTTACTCCTCTTTGGGTATTTTACTTATAGTTTTGCCACAAAAGCAAAAAAGGTCAAAAAGCAAAAAACAGTAAAAGACGCAGTTACTAACGCTAAAAATTTAGTAGCTCCAGTTTTAGCCAATACACAAGGAGCTCCAGGAAGTTGGGATAGTTTCAAAACATTTTTTAAAATAAATTTTCTCTCCATTTTAAAAAGCAGTGTGTTTATTATTTTGCTTTTATTTTCTATCATATTGCTCGTCTCCAATCTTTGGAATAGCTTCGACTTTTTTGGATTACAATCTTACCCGGTTACTTATAAAATGCTCGATCAGATCAACGGCATCTCTACTTTATTTGTTCTAATTATTCTGGTATTTTTTAGTGGAGAGCTGGTCTGGCGAGATCGTGACAACCATCTCAATGAGGTGATCGATAGTACACCACATCATTCGGTATCTTCTCTACTAGCGAAAACGATTTCTTTAATTTTTCTGGCCAGCTTATTACACATGGTATTGATGGTAATCGGTATGTTATACCAAGCAGCTTTAGGATACACCAATTTTGAAATAGGTCTTTACTTAACTGATTTTCTGAGTGGGAGTTTAATTCTTTTTTCGATTTGGGCAGGTATTTTAATTTTCATTCAGGTATTATTTAACAATAAGTATTTGGGTTATTTCATGTCTGTCGTTGTGATGTTCATGATTGATTTTATCTTCCTAGCCTTAAAAATTGAGAGTAAAATGTTCATGCTCGGAGTAACACCACAAACCTTGTATTCGGACATGAATGGTTTTGGTCCTGGGATGACCGGACACCTTTGGTTTTCTGGTTACTGGGTTTTACTTGGCGGACTCTTGATCTTATTGGCAGGTCTTTTCTGGCCGCGGGGCACGAGCAAAAA
>CAZYAC010000207.1:0-6124 GCA_964645475.1 uncultured Saprospiraceae bacterium
AGCCCTGACTTGATATTGGCAATCATATCTTTCTCTTTCAGCATTGTATCTTGATTTTTCGTAGCCCGCTACAAATTTTAGAGAAGCATCCGTACTACTATCAAATGATTGCATGGCGATTAGACCTCCCCAAACCCAGCCCGTTTTTTCGTTCACAACTACCTTATACCAATGGCTTTTAATTCCATTTTGGACCATCATCTCATCACTTCTTTCTATTAGAAAAAGTCGAGAACCTATTTCTAAGCGACTTAAAATTTCTCCTGACAAGGAAGGCTTTGACCTTAAAGCTACTTGGTCTGCTAGCAGAAATTCATACTTTACGAAATTAGTCTTTTCATCATTTACTGGAAATACAGTTTGTAAATCATTCTGACTGTACAATGAGCAGGACAATAAAAAGCAGATGGTAATGATTAAATTTTTCATATTGATTTGAATCTGTTAGAAGAAAAATTAATTTTACAACAAATTGTTTTTATTTTTAAGAAAATTCGTTATCTTGCGACTAGGTTGTCTTAGCTAGTACAGTAGCTAAGGCAGATGCAGGATTTTTAAATATATAGTGAATTCACAGCGCGCTTATTTTTTAGATTTTTTACATAACTAAAGTGGGAGTTGTCCTGCATTAGGGTGGCGAAGCTGTACAAGTTATAGACTTCGTCGGGAGTTTGGTGTTGGTCTTACTCGCTGTGAAGCGGGCATGCACAGACCTTCGGTCAAACTTAGAGGGTGGGCCCACCCGGAGGGTGTAGTCTTTTATTGTGAGCATTGTTTTATTTTTTCTTTAAATAAATTTACCAAGTCTTATTATAAGCATTCGTGTATCAAGAATGAAAAATCTACCTATGTAATCCTTTTCTCCCCTTCCCTTCCCTCAAATAATCATGCAAATGAACACCTGCTAGGATCTCCATGCCATTCGACGCTATCTCCAAAAGACAGCGATCAAAAAAACCACTCAAATCATCCGCTAGCACATACATATCTTCTTCATCTCTACCAAAAACAATGACTTGATTTTTTTTGCCATTGGTATCGGGATCCAAATCAATGCCTATAAAATTCCCTCCACCATCGGAAAAAATAGGAAGCCACTTAAGATGAAAATATTTTAATTTAATAGCACCAAACGGCGTAGAAGTCAGCGGTAGTTCTTCGTCAAAATTAAAATCTGTTCTTTTTATTTCTGACCTTCCGTCAGCATATATCGTAAATGCTAGTTCATCCCAATTATAATGTTCATTTTCCAAATCGTGTAGCTGTTGGCAAACTTCCATGGCTTGAAACATTATAGAACGATCCAGATTAGCAGATTTTCTTTCTTTGTCAGTACTATTTTCAGAAGGATATAAATACGGACCACCCATGCTTTGTGGACTAACGGAACCCGTAATTTTAAACCAATCTGTGGAGGAAGGTTTAATCATCGTAATGATCTGATCGATAATGTTTTGAGAATCTTCTGGGTTTTTGATCTGCTGCTCTAGTGGCTTAACTAGGGTTTTAGTATATTCTAGATTTAAAATAATTTGCTCCAAAGAAAGAAACGAATGTCCCAGAAAGGCGCCCATGCCTTTTTCTAATTCTCCATTGTAAATACGATAGATGGATTTAAAAACCTCTGGCAGTTCTTCGCCTAGCAAATTTTCTATTTTCTGAAAATGCTCAATGACTGGTTCTTCGTTCAAAAGAGCAGGAGTCTCTTTTGCATTTTCGGCAAACCAGGTTGTAATTTTTTCCAATTTATTAAGTTCGATCATAGTATTTTTTATAAAAAATTATTCGACGATCGTCGCTTTTAAATATTGAATGTCTTTCATGACAAAATCACTTTTTTCTTGATCATAACTTTCTTCTGTGAATGTTTTTAAAGCAAAACTATGCTCATCAATCCAAACCAGTTCTGCTATATTCCATTCTTCTGAGAAAAAGACGCTTAACTCCGTCACTTTCTTTTCTTTAACTTGGAATATTTTGATTTCAGAACTAGGATACATACCACTACCAACACCAGCGTCTCCTTCAGAACGGTAAATTAATAACTGATCGTTTTCTTTAGAAAGTAGAAAATCAAAAAGATTAAATTTGTAAAAAGAATCGACAGAAAATCGTTTACCTGTGAAGCAATCGATTGCCGTCAAATATTCATATATCCTACTTGACGTATAATAAAAATGGAGGTTTAATGGTTTTAGAAATCCTGCATAACCATAAAAAATATATTCTACGGAATTAGGATACTCAATATCCTGCAGATCATAGTCACCAGCCAATGTTTTTATATAAAGACTTTTTTCTGTTTCTGCTACATTAGACGAATCGTAGACTATTTGATCATCATAATTGTTTTTACAGGTTAAAAACAACGCTTCATTTATCGTATCCAATTCCAGGTTCAATTCTTTTCCATCAACGTCGAAGAATTCCAAAATTTTAGAATCTTGTAGGCCTGATACAAGAGTAACCGAATCCTCCTGAGCAAAACTCACCAGGGGAAGTAAAACCAGTAATAAATGCAATAGATTTTTCTTCATGGTTTAACTAAATACTTCTAACGCCAACCAAGGGTTAAAATATTTACAAGTTCAAAATCAAGTTTAAATTCAACCTCAATGGCACCGTTGCAAACGGGAACTTCCTTCTTCATATTGACAACACGTCCGTTTTAAAAATTTGCGGTTGCAATTGAAGTTGTGATTGCAGTTTAAAATTAATTAATGTGGATATTCTTATTTAGTGCTTGCGACGCTAACTAACAACCCAATCAAAGGGTATTACAAGAAATTGAAAAAGCGTTAGTGTTCAATGACATTTTCCAATTATCAGGTGCTACAACTTCCCCATATCCCCTATCCCAATAAACGGAGACCAGTAGAAAGGGTGTGCATCAACATGCGTTGTTTCCTCGTCGTTGATATAGTCCAATTTCGCTTGACGAAGGGCGGCGTCTTTAGTGAGTCCTTGATTGAGAAATTTGTAAAAAGAAATCATAATATCTTTAGTACATTTATCTTCTACGCTCCACAGAGAAGTGATAATACTTTTTGCACCAGCAAAGGTAAAACCACGAGCCAAACTAATAATCCCCTCCCCTCTTTGCAATTCTCCAATCCCTGTTTCGCAAGCAGAAAGAACGACCATATCCGCGTTAAGATCGAGGTTATATAAATCCCTCATGTAAATAATTTCATTTTCTATACTATCTTTTTGAATAGTAAATGCGAGGTAAGAAAAATCTCCGACTTGATCATTTGCTTTGCCATGGGTTGCCAAATGAATGATTTTATAATCATGTGCTCGTTCTAAAAATTCTGCTTCGGTCGCTTCCATTTTATAATAAACATCACCGCCGATAATTTTTTGAATACCATAAACTTCCTCCCCAGTATTGGGTAACGGTTTTAGATCATCCAATTGGTCTCTTCCAATAAAACGAGAGATGCTTTCAAGCATCGTTGAATCTCCCGTAAAGAAAGGAGCAAAAGCCAATAATTTTTTTGAGGCTTCTGTTCTATGTTGTCGATTTTTCAATTGGTTCAACAAAGTGGTAGAATAAGAATAGCTAATTTGTTTGTCTCGAATGAGAAAATGATGTTTTTTAAACCGTTGGATTTTGGCAGCCGGTTCTACTAATAATGCTTCAAAAGGAAGATATCCTAAAACGCCATCCGGAATTATAATGAGTTGACTTTTCAGATCTGCTGCGATGGGCGCAATCAATTTATTATACAAATCATGAGCAACAGCAGCATAGGTTTTGATTTCCATTTGAAACGCATTGGTCTCATTTGATTTTCGAAAATCTTTGATCCATTGTTCTAATGGAAAATCTTTTTTCACCTCTACCACTTTTGCATCGTTCTGATTAATCACGCAAATAAAAATAGATTGGTCTCCTACAAAATACTCAATCAACGTTTGATCGGTTGACAATATCTTTTGCTGAACTTCCTCCACACCAATCGTCTTTAAATCAAACTTAAGTTGAAAATAGGTTGGGTAATTTAGTTCAAAATATCTTTCCAATGATTGGTAATTTTGACGGACATCAAACAACTTGGTAGACAGCGCCAGTAAGTCAGAATTCGTTTCGGAAGCACCCGTCATCAACAAACCTTCTCTTTCCTTATCCAAAGAATTGATTTGCACTTTTATCTCCTGTTCCTTTACGATCAAGCTATCCGGGATGCCAGCAAAATTAAGTGCATTTGAATGCTGGAGTGCTTCATGCAATAAAGATGATTTGGATTTTTCGCAAAGATCAAATATTTGATGAATGTATTTGGGATCTTTGGTTTGTTGAAATAATTGATGCTTAACAGTTATATAACCTTCAAATATTTCCAAGTTATTTTTCGAGAGGATAACTTTTGAAGCTAAATCAATTCTGCTACCTTTTAGATAATCATGAAGCAATATGCTTTCTTCGTATAAGGTTTCTGCTGAATGCAAATAAGAAATATCATTTTTATTATTACCCCGTTCTGCATATAGTTTAGCTTTTAAATTTAGTACCTCAAGTAAAAGCGCTTTATTAGTATTGTCCCGAAACCCTTTTTTAGGTTCGTAATTAAAAAGTGTGAAAATTTTGCCAAAACAACTATCTGATAGTTCGTAAGCCTTTTCCTTTCTATAAACCTCCGCTAAATTACGGTAACAACGTATTTTTCCAAAGCTATCTTCAATTTTAGAAAGTTCATAATTGCTTAATGCTTTTTTAGCAGTATTTTTAGACAAAGACAAGCTATCAATTGCTAAATATACTGAGCTTAGATTCATATAGGTATGCCCCACAAAGTAAGGTTCTACCTCATTTAATTCATGTTCATAAAGTTGAAGAGCTTTTTCTGCATACGCTATTGCTTCTATATACTTTTTATCCTTTTCAAGCATCATGACGATACTGCCATATGCATTAGCTATATTTCTATCATCCTTTGTTCTGACGTAGCCTTTCTCGAGATAATCGATGTATTTTTTATAATAAAAAATAGCTTTTTCATAAGATTGGTTAACTAAATAAGAGGAGCCAATATAAGAATATATGGTTCCTATAAAATAATGCTCTTCTCCCAAATGCTTCAGGAGAATATCCAATCCTGGTAAATAGCAATTTATGGCTTCACCATAATTACCCAACCCATTGTGAGCTAATCCCAAGTTCACAATTGCAAATCCTGAAACACGATGATCCTTTCCATACACTTTTAAGGCAAGCTGATATTCTTTCTCTGCCGCTACTTTAGCTTTCTCATAATTTCTTTGATATTCAAATACGATTGACAGTTGATATAAAGAACCAATTACGATAGAATCAGCGTGAATTAGTTCCGCAGTTTCAACTGCTTTTTCAAAATTGATCATTGAATTTTCTAAATCGGATTTAGAATACAAGTAGTTCTTACCTTTTTCAAAGTAATTAAGACTTTCAGATCTTTTCAATTTTAGGTGTAAATTTTTAGATGGGGTCTCTAGCGTTTCATAAATTTGCGCTGCCAGTTTTATCGTATCCAAAGCACTATCGAATTTTGCATTCGATTTCAATGAGTCAGCAGACGCTAACAATTTATGAATATGAATAACTTTATCAGTCTGATCCACTTGCGAGATCAAAGCAAAAGGCAGAAGTATAAATACCAGGATAGGTAAAGATAGACGCGTAAGCATAAGAATCGATTTTTGGTAAAAGACTTTACTTTTAAAAAGTCTATTGCATGTGAATTTTTGCAATCAAGGCGTCTCTAGATGATGAGCTAAAATAAATAAACTATGCTCAAACTATTAATAATTCGTTACTAATTAACAAAAATTTAGCTTTAAATCGAGAAATTATTAGTTTTGAAGTAAGAAAACAGCTAATTCTGATAACGGTTTCTTCAAAACGAGTACATACTAATGAGTAAAGCAGAATACACTGATAATCAGGTCATAGAGATGATCAAGCAAGGTGGTCCTCCTCGAAATGAGGCGCTACGTTTCATTTATACAAGCTTTCGGAGTAGCGCAAAAGCGATCATGGTCGCTGCTGGCGCGAATGCACCGGATGCAGATGATGCCATTCAAGAAGCCATCGTCGTTTTGGACAATAGCATTCGGAATGGAAAATATCAACAAAACAGTA
>CAZYAC010000207.1:6224-9043 GCA_964645475.1 uncultured Saprospiraceae bacterium
CGAAATTGCCGAAGAAACAGATCTTGGCAATGCCAATAATGTTCGTCAATGGGTTTTTAAATGCCGAAAACGATTAGTCAAACTAGCTTCCCAAAACCCAACATTTATCAATTATTTTAAAGGAACCCGTTAAGCATCAGCATATGGACCAAAATTCTACCTACGATCAAATAGAAGCCTACCTACTCCATAAAATGTCAAATTCTGAAAGAACGAAATTTGAGAGGGAGTTAGCAACCAATCAGGAGTTGGCCCAGCAATTCAAAGCACAAGAATTGGAACATAAGATGATGGAGGCATTGGTCGAAAAGGATTTACGAAAAGATTTAAAACAATGGCAAACGGCAGAGGATGCCATCGTCAAAACGCCTCCGACAGAAAAAAATATCACGGCTCCCATCCCACTCTATCGTCGCAAATCTAGTTGGGCGATTGCGGCCTCCATTTTATTATTGGTTTCTGCCTTCTTTTTGTTCAATAAAAATATAGATAATGAGCCATCCATCGTAGACATTGAGGACCAACCCAAACCTCCCACGGAACAGCCCATAAAAGAAGTCCAACCAAAAGAGGAAATCGTCACCAATGATTCTCCCTCCATTGAAAAAGAGGACCTAGTGGAAGAAGCTCCTAAAAACACACAGCCCAAAATTGAAAAACTTAATCCACCACCAACCACTCCTACGGTCAATTATATCGCTTTAGCAGATACTTATTCTGATCCGATTAAATTTGAAACCAACGTTCGAGGAACTAGTGATGAAAACACTTACAAGGAGGCGTTAAGTTATTTAGACAAAGGAGAATTGAATTTAGGAATTACCAAATTATCTGAATTATTAAATACGACGCCCAATGATAATATTAGATATAACCTTGCGCTCGCCTATTATCAACAAAAAAAGTTTGACCAGGCGATTCCTTTTTTTAGTGAAGTAATTTCCAATGAATATTTTCATATCGATCAAGCGCAGTGGTTTTTAGCGCTTGCTTATTTGCAGGTTGGAGCTGTTGACAAGGCCAAGGAAATATTGTTAGCGATAAAGGAAGACGGGGATCATCCTAAGTTTAAGGAGGCTTTGGGTTTGTGGGGGGAGTTACACCTTAGGAATGTTGAATGATTCAAATAATTTAGTACCTCGATATCCCTACCTACCAATGTCCTTCCTACCAAGTGCAAAAATAACTTCCAACTTCTCTTGATTTTCCAAAACCACGCTTTTCACTATTTTCCAAATCTGCGCAAGCAGAAACCTTATCATAGATAGTAAAAAAAGCAATAGCACGGTTATAATAAGATTTTCCATCATTTCCATTGAGCTGAATGGCTTTAGAATAATCATCGATCGCTTTTCGAGGAGCACCCAAAAGAAGGTTTAAATTTCCTCTAGTTCTTCTTAGCTTTCCATTTTGTGGATCGGATTCAATGGCTAGGCTAATATCTTTTCGTGCCCCCGCAAAATCTCCTACCAATTTTTTGGTAAATCCGCGATTGACTAATACATCCATATAACTATCACCTCCAAGAATAAGAACCCGATTATAATTTTCAACAGCCTCTCTATCTTTACCCAAATATTTTAAGGTCATAGCCCTTTCGAAGTAAGCTCTTGTCAGTTCATCGTTTAGCTCAATCGCTTTATTTAAGTATTTTTCGGAAAGGGCATAGTTACCACGCATCCGTTCTAGGTGTCCAAGATTAAACCAACTAATATCCGCTTTAGGATCTAGTTCCACAGCTCTTTTAAATGCTTCAATTGCTTCCTCTATTTTACCTTGTTCTTTGAGTACCAAACCTTTGAGGTCATACCCTTTTGAAGTGGTAGGATATTTAATCAAAAAATCATCTATATGAGATTGGGCAGAGGCCAGTTCTTTATTTTCAATATCTAATAATACATTTTCAAGGTCGTCCCACTTCAATGAATTTTCATCTGGAACTAGCATTTCTTGATTAAGCGCACAATAGTAATAGGTTAAGTTTTCATGATCAGTGATCTTTTGAATTGAAATCGTAGCTTCACTTGCCAATACTTTAACCAACCCTAGGCTACCGTAAAAACCATAAACATTGGCAGCGAAAGGATTTATTTGGTTGGCTTTCCTTAAATCAACTTCAGCTTCTGCATCTCTACCAACTATTTTTTTGTATCGAGCTCGTTCGGCTAAAGCTTCCGCCGAATTTGGATTTAAGGCCACCGCCTCGTCTAATTTATTCAGCGCGCCTTGAAAATCTGTCTTACGAAATTGTGTTCTAGCTTGGATTAGCCAGGGTTGAACCGTTTCATTCTGATTCTCACTACTATAAGTTTTTGCACTAGAGGCGTTATTTGTCCTCCTTGTTTGTGCCTGCATATCGGCAAAAATGAAGGATATAATAAGTAGAATAAGTAGAATAAGTAATTTTTTCATGATCTGATTTTTTCTTAAAACCGTGTCGAAGTCCTAATTGTTCAGAAGAACCTTGATTTTACAACGGAGCATTAAAAGATAAAGAATGCGAATTAAGAGCTAAATTTCTATTGAATTAGCCATACCTGCTCAAAAAAAATGCTGCTTGCTGCTTGCTTTTTGCTTCACTCGACCGCGATTGAAGAGGGCAAGAGGCAAGTAGCAAAAAACATCCATACTCAGATAAAAAATACTGTTTCGTTCAACTTCTCATTTTTAGCCCTTAATTCGCGTAAAGACTAATAAAATACATAAAAGGTTGGAAGAATTGAAACGCCTACCACTCCACCAAACACTCCTGCGGTCAATTATATTGCGAACGGGATAAAATTGTGAAAGTGAACTAATTGTTTATTTGTTTAACTGTT
>CAZYAC010000208.1:0-9004 GCA_964645475.1 uncultured Saprospiraceae bacterium
TTTCGCGGTTCGCTCCTTCAACGTGCTGTCGCACGTTGTCCTCCTTTCAGTCGGAACCAGTCACTCATCCTTAATAGCATTCACCGGATTGATGGATGCGGCTCGATAAGCTTGCCAGCTCACGGTTAGCACACTAACGATCACTAGCGTAAATATGGTCGCTAAAAAAGGAAATGCATTAATTTGAGTTTGGTAAGCAAAACCTGTCAACCATTTTCTGGCAATTAAATATCCTACTGGAAGGGCCACTACTGCGGCGACCAATACGAGGTACATGAAATCTTTAGTAATTAAAATCATGATTTGACTAATACTTGCCCCTAGTACTTTTCTGATACCGATCTCTTTATTGCGTTGCTCTGCGGTGTAGGCGGCCAGTCCAAAGAGGCCAAGTGCTGCGGTAAAAACAATCAGTAGGGTAATGAAACCAAGGGCCTTTCCGAAGTTTTGGTAGTTTTTAAACAGCGCTCCAAAATCTGCATCTAAAAACGAGTATCTGAAAGGATAGCCGGGTTCAAGTTTGGTCCAGTTTTTTTGGATAGCCTTGACGGTTTCTGGCAGATTTTCGGAATGTATTTTTACGATGGCTTTTGGAAGCCAAGGTTCATTTAATTCCTGCATAACGAAAGGGGTAATGGATTCGTTAAATCCTTTCCAGTGAAAATCTTCTACCACGCCAATAATAATACCGTCGTGGTTGGAGATTCGTTGGCCAATGGGGTTTTCTTTAATATTATAAAAGTTTACAAAAGACTCGTTGACCACAAATTTCTTAACAGAATCGCGGATGTCTGCCGTGGTAAAAAAAGTACCCGCAGTCAGTTTTATATCTAGGGCATCGATAAAATTTTCGTCCACTCGGTTAAAGTCTAAAATGGCATTTTTCTCGCCAATTTGATAACCATTACCTCCCATCTCTTCACCGGGTAATCGATTGGCAAAACTGACGGTTTCAATGCCAGGTATTCTGGACAATTCTGCGGCTGCACTAGCGGTCTTTAGCTTTCTGTCCTGTAGAGGGATAACCATGATTTGCTCTGGATTAAAGCCGAGAGATTTACTGGTGATATAGTTGAGTTGTTGGACTACAATTCCTAAAAATAAAATCAGTGCGGCACAAATAGAGAATTGAGCAATCACCAATCCTTTGCGGAGTGGAGCGCTGTCTTTACTCTTAGAAAAATCGCCTGTCAATACTTTGATGGGGGAAAAACCTGAGAGGAAAAGCGCAGGATAGATTCCGGCAACTAACCCTACGAAAATGGAAAGTAAAATTCCAAACCCAATCATTAGAATTGGAGTGCTTTTTAGAATAGTCAATTCCAATCCTAATAATCCATTAAAGTAAGGAAGCATAATTTCAGCCAATAAAAAAGCTAAGATAAGTGCCACGAAACTTTGCAGGAGGGATTCGATCAAAAACTGGATCGATGATTCCCAACGACTGGCGCCGACTACTTTTCTAACGCCTACCTCCTTGGCGCGATTTGCGGAACGAGCTGTGGAGAGGTTGGTAAAATTAATAATAGCAATAAATAAAATGGCAAAGCCTACGAGCAAATAAATAAGCATATAAAAACGATAACTATTTGCACCGATTTCTCCATCAAGATGTGAATAGAGATGAATGTCTCTGATAGGTTGACTAGCAAAAAGAACGGTTAGTGGTTCTTCATCACCGAATGAACTGCTGAATCTGGATCGAGCAGTTTGATTCATTTTTTTATCAAAACTTGCCACATCGGTATCCGGATATAATTTTACGTAACTATAATAATTGAGCATGTTATCCCACTGAGTCTCTCCGTTGGTTCGGTTTCGCCATGGAAGAAAAATATCAAAATCAATATGACTGTTGATACCGGCTTTCTTAAAAATTCCCACCACTTTTAGATCGCGATTATTATTAAAATTAATCACTTGTCCGATCGGATTTTGATCTCCAAAAAATTGAGTGGCCATACTTTCACTTAGCACTACATTATTGGGTTCGGTGAGTGCGGTATTTGGATTGCCCGTGGTAAATTGGTATGAGAAAACTTGAAAAAAACTAGTATCTACATACGCATAATTATCAAGATATCGGGAAACATTATTGTATTTAAATTGTGTTTCTCTCCATGCCGATTGTAGTCGGGTAGTCGCCATTATTTCAGGGATATCTGCAGCCAAGGCTGGGGCCAGTGGGTAAGGGGTGAGCGCCATCCATTCTTCGTCTTCATCGTCGGTAAACAAAGCAGTCACGCGATGAATATCTTCATAGTTCTGAAAAGACTTTTCAAAACCGGTTTCGTATTGGACAAAAACGTAGACCAGTAAACAGATAGCCATTCCAAGGGCTAAACCAAAAATATTGATAAACGAAAAGCGCTTTTGTCGTAGTAAATTTCTAATGGCAGATTTTAGATAGTGAGTAAGCATAATTTTTGATTTTAGTTAACTACTTTTTAAGCTTTCAACTGGATTAACACTTGCCGCACGAATAGCTTGAAATCCGATGGTAGACCAAGCAATGATTAAGGCAATTAAACCAGCCAATAAAAAAATAGGAACACCGATCTTGGTATGATAGGCGAATCCTTCTAACCAAGTACTGGCCGCATAATAACTTAGGGGAATGGCTATTATTATTCCGAGAAGCACCATTTTGGTAAAATCTTTTGATAAAAGTAATACGATTCCGGAGCGAGAAGCACCGAGTGTTTTACGAATGCCAATTTCTTTGGTTCTTCGTTCTGCCGTAAAAGCGGCGAGGCCCAAAAGTCCTAGACAAGCGATCAATACGGCAAGGCCTGCAAAATATTGCGAAAGGGTAGCAACGCGCATTTCTGATTGGTAGGCTTCCGCGAGTTGTTCATCCAGATATTTAAATTCGAGGGTTTGACCTGTAAAAGATTCGTAGAATTTTTGCAATCCAGCAATAGTAGCTGCTTGTTGATCACCACTTATTCTTACCATTACCTCTTGCGTATAATCGGGTCTAATCCAGATAAAAGTAGGACTGATACTTTTATGAAAAGAGTCAAAATGAAAATTTTTGGTAACGCCAATAACCTGGTAATCGTCTCCCCATATATCTATCGTGGTACCAATAGGATCGGTCAGTCCCATTACTTTTACAGCTTCTTCGTTGAGGAGTACTTTATCATTTTCATTACCAAATTCTTTTGAAAAACCACGTCCCGCTGCTAAAGGGATCTCTAAGGTTTTTAGGAAGTCAAAATTTACAGCGGTGTTGGCAAATTCGATTCGACTGTTTGGGTCTTTTTCAGGCCAGCTAAGTCCGGAACTACTACTGTTTTCAGTAGCGCTAGTGATATTTGAATTGACCATGGTAGCGCTGAGCACTCCTTGTTGTTTTTTTAATTCTTCCAGAAATACCGAAGGGTTGCTCGCTACCTTTCCTTCTTTGTTAAAGTAGATAATATTTTCTTTTTGGAACCCTACTTTTTGAGATTGAATAAAACGAATTTGCTGATTCATGACCAGTACCGCAATGATTAGAGAAACAGATAAGGCAAATTGAAAAATAACTAGCCCTTTTCGCACTTGTGCTTCCCCGCCCGATCTTTGGATCATTCCCCGAAACATAACCGCTGGGGTAAAACCAGAAAGATAGAGGGCCGGATAAATACCCGCAAATAATCCAGTCAATAGTGGCGTAAAAAAGAGAATCATTAAAAATTTAGGACTAAATGAAAGTGATAATTCTTTAGCCGTTAACGCTGAAAAATAGGGTAGGATCGTCTGCACCATAACGATGGCTAGTATTACCGCAATAGCGCTGATAATAATGGACTCACTTAGATATTGAATAATTAATTGTTTGCGATTTGCACCGATCGTTTTTTTGATACCGATCTCTTTTATTTTTCGAGTTGCTTTGGCCGTAGAAAGATTAATGAAGTTAATACAGGCCATAATAACCAAGAAAAAAGCGACTAGAGAGAACAACCATACATAGCTTATTCGTCCTCCTACCGAACGACCGTTTTCGTAAGTCCCGTGCAGATACTGATCTGCGTAAGGTTGTAACCAAAGACTGCTAGTGGCCGATGAGTTTCTGTCTAAAAACTTAGCTACTTGTTTTTCTAAGGATGAGATGTGCGTACCTTCTTTTACCACAATCACTGCTTCCGGTCCGTAATTATCCCAGTGTACTGAGCGGCCCAGACTTTCACTCAAATCCAACCATTTAGCAAAGGGGACGATCACCTCAAAATGTTCGGTCGTATTTTCAGGTAAATCTTTGATAATCCCCGTAATTTTTTGCGTAGACTTAAATTCCATGATTTGAAAATCAACGGATGAACCAATGATTCCTTCGGTCGTATTAAAAAGCCTCTTTGCTAATGATTCGGTGATGACCATTCCATCCGGATTTTCTAAAACCTGGTCGGGTGTACCTTCTATTAATTCGAAAGAAAAAACGTTGAAATAATCTTTTTCCGCAAATTTAATTACTGCTTTGTGGTTTTTATCTCCCACCGAAATATTGATCTTTTTAAACCATTCTGACGGAATAATTCCAACGGCATATTCGATCTCTGGCATTTCTGCTTTTAGCGTTCTGGCCGTCAAATCCGGCACCCCTTTTTGCGTTTTAAGATTGTCCGAATAATCAAAATTACACATCACTTGATACATACGATCTTCGGATTGATGCAAATGGTCCATGGCTAATTCTGCATTTACCCACAGGTAAATCAACAAGGCAGAAGCCAATCCAATGGAAAGACCAAAGAGGTTGATGGCAAAAGTCCCTTTGTACTTTAAAGCAGAGCGGTAGAGAAAAAGCAGGTTGTGTTGTAGCATCATGAAAAATTTGATAATCGAGGTAATTTAGTTTTTATATCTTTTCTAGACATTTTTCCATTTTTGGCATCTCAATCCCAGCGCTATCTGTTGAGCAGAAGCTTAAAGTGGATAAATGTCTAGTAGTCGAGTAGTTTTGAATTAGATGATTAAATACGATATTTTGCTACCGTATTTTCACTAACAATTTGTCCATCAAGGAGTCTTACAACTCTATTTCCGAATTCGGAGCAATAGGCTGAGTGAGTTACCATAATGATAGTGGTTCCTTCTTGATTGAGCTGGGCGAGTGTTTTCATTACGTCGTCCCCGTTAGAACTGTCAAGGTTACCCGTAGGCTCATCCGCTAAAATTATTTTAGGATTGTTGACAATGGCTCGAGCAACAGCTACCCGTTGTTGTTGACCCCCAGAAAGTTGTTGCGGAAAATGACTACTACGATGCATCATATTCATCTTTTCGAGCAGCTCTTCTGTTCTTTTCTTTCTTTCACCAGCAGGAACTTTCGTATAAAGCATGGGGAGTTCCACATTTTCGTATACACTAAGTTCGTCGATTAGATTAAAGCTTTGGAAAATAAATCCGATGTTGTGTTTACGCAAATCTGATCGTTGGCGCTCGGAGAATTTACTGACTTCTTGATCCAGAAAATAATATTCTCCACCGCTGGGGTTATCGATTAATCCCAAGATATTTAATAAGGTGGATTTTCCACATCCAGATGGTCCCATAATGGATACAAATTCTCCAGGTTGGATGTGCAGGTTTACTTCATTTAGGGCTGTAGTTTCAATCTCTTCGGTCCGGTAGACCTTTTTTAATTTGTTTGTTCGAATCATTGTTTAGTAATTTATTTATTAGTTAATTGGTGGATTGATTAATCAGTTAATCAGATTTATTTTTTTTTTATTTTGAATGAAAAAATCGCGTCTCGTGTGACTAGTTAACCAGTCAACTAATTTATTTTAAAACCAATTCATCTTTTTCATTATAGTTTTCATAACTACTGGTTATCACAATTTCACCGGGTTTAAGGCCTTGAATGACTTCGTAATATTTAGGATTTTGACGCCCGATTTTTATTTCTTTTTTATAAGCTGTATTGGTAGCCGGATCTAGCACATATACCCAGTTGCCAGCAGTCGTTTGGTAGAAACTACCTCGTTCGAGTAAAACAGCCTGGGTTTCGTTGCTAAGAGAAAGAGGAATACTTACAGTTTGACCTCTTTTAATTGTTTTAGGAGGTGTGCTGGTAAAGATTAGGTCAACCTCGAAAGAACCATTGGTAACGTCTGGATAGATTTTTTTAATCACCAATTCGTGAATTTCGTTGGCAAATTTAAATGAACCTGTTTGTCCAGGGAAAACCCGAGAGATATAGAATTCGTCGATTCGGGCACGTACCTTAAAATTGTCCATTAAGTCAATTTGGGCGATTTTTTCTCCTTTGGAAATCAATTCTCCAATTTCTTTATCGAGTGCGGAGAGTTGTCCGTCGATGGGTGCTTTGATAATGAGATTTTCTAAACTGGCTTTAGAGATTGCTAAGTTTCTTTGCATTAGGTCTAAGGTTGTCGCCATTTGTTGGGATTGGAAATCTTGAAAGACAGAATCTTTTGTCAGATTTTTTTTGAGTTGTTGCGTACGTCGTTTTAAATAATTGAATTCATCTTCATTTTCTTGAAATGCAACTTTGGAAATAATCTGGTCCTTCGCTAAATCACGGTTGCGATCCAGTTTTCTTTTAGATTGAACGAGTCGATAATCAGCATCGAGCGATTGTTCTTGAAGAGACAAACTTTGTTGCTCCATCATAATGCTACTGGAACGAATCTGATTGATTTGAGAAATAATATTTGCTTCCTGATTCAGATAACTTACTTGCAAATCTGAGTTGGAGAGTCGTAAAATTGGTTGACCCTTTTTTACGAAAGCACCATCTTCTACAAAAATCTCTTCTACTCGTCCTCCCTCGAGTGCACCGATAAAAACTGTCTTAATGGGTTGTACGATCCCACTGATAGGAGTAAATTCTTGGAAAGGACCCGTTTGAATGGTGTCGATGAGTAGTCTTTCTTTTTCAACATTTAGCCGGCTTGTTCCTGCGTCTCGATATATAGCCGAGATTAAAATACCGAAGAGCCCAACAGCTAAAATGGCAGGGATGATCTTTTTTAAAGGAAATCTTTTCTTTTCTATTTTCTTATCCATAGTATTTGGAGTTAATTGATTGATTCATCTTCTTCTTTTCAATGGGTATGCCAGAAATGTAAGTATCTGATTTACAGTAGGTTGTGTTAATGTTTTTTTATCATTTGAAATTTCGGGCGTTCATTAACGGACAGAAAGTGTTCGTTAATGAACAATTTTCTGCAACTTATTTATTAGATTGTGGTCTTTCTAACCGAATACTTACCTACTACTAAGATTAATTATTTTTTGACGCAAACTATCTTTATACCGGAGCTACCATAGCTGATTTAGGATAAAGCCTTTTAACCACCAAAAATGAAAATATGGCCTCACCCGCAAAAGTGTTGATCATCGACGATGAAGAAGATATTCTCTTATCCCTTCGGATGTTTTTACGCAATCAGGTTGCTCTGGTACATACAGAACACAATCCTAACCTCATTCCCCGTTTGCTGCGTAAGGAAGATTACGATGTTATTCTTTTAGATATGAATTATCGAAAAGGAGAAACCAGTGGTAATGATGGATTGCGGTGGCTGGAAAAAATTCTGGAACTCAAACCCGATGCAAGTGTGATCGTTATAACGGCTTTCGCAGATGTTGATCTAGCTGTCGAAGCGATTAAACTTGGTGCCATCGAGTTTGTGGAAAAGCCTTGGCGTAACCAAAAATTATTGTCTACTATTTTAACGGTCTACGAACTCAATAAAACCCGAAAAACGGTCAACAAACTCGAACAAAAGCAAAAGGCACTTTCTGATACGATTGATCAGTCCTTTACCGAAATTATCGGGGAATCCGAACCGATGCAAAAAGTCTTTAAAACCATCGATAAAGTCGGCAAGACGGATGCTAATATTTTGATTTTGGGAGAAAATGGAACGGGAAAAGAATTAATTGCACGGGCCTTGCATCGGACCTCCCCTAGGTCGGAAGAAGTTTTTATCAGTGTTGATTTGGGCGCGATCCCGGAGTCTTTATTTGAAAGTGAATTATTTGGCCATGTTAAAGGAGCTTTTACAGATGCTTATCAGGATCGTACCGGACGCTTTGAGGTCGCCTCCGGTGGAACGTTGTTTTTGGATGAAATTGGTAATTTATCCTTACCGTTACAAGCGAAACTGTTGACCGTTTTGCAAAATAGACAAATTCAAAAAGTTGGCTCCAGCCAATCACAGCAAGTGGATATCCGGTTAATTTGTGCGACCAATATGCCGCTTTATGAAATGGTAAAAGAAGGACGTTTTCGACAAGATTTATTATACCGGATTAATACGGTTGAACTATTATTACCATCCTTACGAGAAAGAGGCGAAGACATTACTTTGTTAAGCGAACATTACTTGAACATGTTTTCTCGAAAATACCAAAAATCAGAATTGAAACTTTCAGCGGCGTCCAAAAATAAATTATTGGATTATAGTTGGCCAGGTAACATTCGTGAATTACGACACGCCGTGGAAAGGGCCGTCATCCTTAGTGAAGGAAATTCATTGCAGCCGGAAGATTTTATGTTTTTAAAACCCAACGAAGCCGATCAATCTGCTGCCTTAGAGAATTATAACTTAGAAGAATTGGAGCAATGGGCGATCAAAAGAACCCTTACCAAACATAAAGGCAATATCAGTAAGGCGGCCTTGGAGCTCGGCATTACAAGAGCAGCACTCTATCGTAGAATGGAGAAACATGGATTGTAGAAAAGTGTTGAATTGTTGAGGTGTTGAATCGTTGATTCCTCTTTCAAAATTAAGAAAATTGAAAAATTTAATCTTGTTGAAAATCAATTGGATAGATAATACGCTTGCGATAGAAGATATACCTGATAGAATTTCCCTACGTCTCCCGAATCAAGTTCGGGACATGTCCTGCGAACACTGCGAGAAAAACACTTTTAGGAGCAAATTCAATATTGAGTCCGCTCTGAAAAGTCAAAGATTTGGAAAAACACCCTACATTAATTATCAGTTTAATGGATAACTAATGCACGGTAAAAGAT
>CAZYAC010000209.1:0-9003 GCA_964645475.1 uncultured Saprospiraceae bacterium
CCGCAAAAAATGCAGAGCAGTTAGATGTAAAACTTCCTATCTATACGCAAGCCTCTAAAGAAGGAAGAACCAAAATGGAAAAGGCCGACCTTCGAAAAAAACTACAAAGAGAAAATAGAAAAGTAAATGGTTTTTGGATTCGGAAAATGGTGGATTCGCATAATCCTTTATTAGAACGTATGACCCTGTTTTGGCATGGTCATTTTGCCATGATCAGTCGAAATAATTCTTTTGTTTCAAAAAACTATATCAATACCTTAAGAACCCATGCCTTAGGGAATTTCGGAGATTTGGTATTGGCAATAGCTCGTGATCCAGGAATGATTCGTTTTTTAAATAACCAACAAAACAAAAAAGGGCAACCCAACGAAAATTTTGCACGTGAGTTACTTGAATTATTTACAATTGGCATTGGTCACTATTCTGAACAAGATGTAAAAGAAGCAGCTCGTGCTTTTACAGGTTGGCGTACTAGGAAAAAAGGAGAATTTGTTTTTAGTAAAAGACATCACGACTTTGGAATGAAGACTTTTTTAGGTCAAAGAGGAGATTTTAATGGAGAAGATATTATTCGAATAATTTTAGAAAAAAAGCAAACCGCAAAATTTATCGCTACAAAGGTTTATCAGTATTTCGTAAATGAAAAAATAGATCAAGGACATGTTCAAGAATTAGCAGATGTATTTTACAATTCGAATTACAGTATTGAAAAATTAATGCGAAGCATATTCGAAAGTAATTGGTTTTATGCTGAGAAAAATATCGGAACTAAAATCAAATCTCCTATCGACTTATTAGTTGGGATGATGAAAACCCTGCAACTAGGTCTTAATGATCAAAAATCTTTTTTGTTTATTCAAAAAATGTTAGGACAAACCCTCCTCAATCCACCAAATGTAGCTGGATGGGCAGCCGGACAGTCTTGGATTGATAATGCTACCCTTGTTTTCCGACTTAATCTAGCCGGTTATTTTTTTAAAACACTTTCGGTAAATGTGTCTGCGAAACCAGAATTTGAAGATAAAGCCCAAAGGAAAATTAAAGAAAAATTATCTACTACGATGGATGTATCTCCTATCCTTAATCATTTTAATAGTACGGATGAAGCAGTAATTTATTCAACGCTATCGGATTGGTTGATTCAAACAAAATTAAATATCAAAAAATCTGAGATGGATCTGTTTACCAAAAATGATGTGAAATCTGATTATATAAAATCCCTACTATTACGATTGATGACTTTGCCAGAATATCAGGTTTGTTAGGGTTGTTGATTTGTTGATTTGTTGATTTGTTGATTTGTTGATTTGTTGATTTGTTGATAAATAATATAAAAAGATGAATAGAAGAAATTTTCTAAGAAATACAGGGCTTGCCTCTACGTCTCTTTTTGTACCACAGTTCTTAAGTGGGTTTAATAGAAATGGATTTAACCAAAATGGAAAAAATCTAGTGATCATTCAGTGGTCTGGAGGAAATGATGGGTTAAATACGCTCGTCCCCTTCCATAATGATCTGTATTATAAAAACCGTCCATCCTTAGCGATTCCAAAAAACAAAGTGCTAAAATTAACAGACGAACTTGGATTCAATCCAAAGTTATCTGGATTAAAAGCTCTATATGAGGAGGGTTTGCTGACTGTAATCAATAACGTAGGTTATCCAAATCCGGTTCGTTCACATTTCAGATCTATGGACATTTGGCATACTGCGAGTAATAGTGATCAATATTGGCAAACTGGCTGGTTGGGACGATACCTTGATCAAATAAAAACAGACTTTTCTCCTCATACTGCCTTAGAGGTAGATGATGCTTTAGTACTAGCCCTCAAAGGAAAACATAAAAGCGGTTTTGCAGCTTCCAAACCGGCTAAATTGAAAAAGGCAGCTAACAATAAATTTTTAAGAAAGGTAGCTCATCATCACAATCATCACCACGAAGAAAACATCGCTTATTTATATAAAACCCTCATTGAAACCCAGTCCTCTGCTGACTATCTATTTAAGCAGGCGAAAAATTCCAAAAGGAAAGGAAGTTATCCGTCTACTTCCATTGGGAAAGACTTAGCAACTATTGCTAATTTGATCGTTAAAGATACGAACACCAAAATTTATTATATCGATATGGGAGGTTTCGATACCCATGCCTTCCAAAAAAATCGTCAGGAAAAACTATTAAACCAATACAACGACGCGATAAAAATATTCGTAAAGGATTTACAAAAAAATCAAAAACTCGATGATACCTTAATCATGACTTTTAGTGAATTTGGAAGAAGAGTAAAGCAAAACGCCAGTCAAGGTACGGATCATGGCACGGCGAATAATGTTTATTTTATTGGTGGAAAGTTAAAGAATCCAGGTATTTTCAACGAAGCACCTAATCTCTCCAGTCTCGACCAAGGAGACTTAATTTATTCAGTGGATTTTAGAAAAATCTATGCATCTGTTTTAAAGAATTGGCTTGGTGTAAATCCAGGAGCGGTCCTTTTGGAAAATTTCCAACCTTTGGATATTATTTAATTGACTTAGAATCGGCTTTTCTAGCTTAATGCTTCGTTTTTGAAGTTGAAATTGAGGTTGCCTTTGAAGTTGAAAATAAAGTCTTTTTGAGGTCCTAACCATCACCTATGATTATTCGTCCTCTGCATAGATAAAGATTTTTTTCTCATTGGGTTTCGCATAACCACGATACATTCCTGGTGTGTTAAAAGGCATGGCAACGTTACCGTATTTATCTACCCCAATAATTCCACCTGTACCACCTTTATCAACTAAGGTTTTCATTATTACTGCATTAGCTGCATCTTTAAAACTTTCCTTACCATAGGCCATCCGAGCATGAATATCATAGGCGACAACATATCTCATAAAGTACTCTCCGTGTCCTGTGGAAGAGACTGCACAAGTCGCATTGTCTGCGTAGGTTCCAGCTCCGATAATAGGAGAATCACCAATCCGGTTATAGCGCTTATTCGTCATTCCTCCAGTAGAAGTTCCAGCAGCTAAATTACCATGACGATCCAACGCGGCACAGCCGACTGTTCCATATTTAAAATCTTCCCCTTGATCAAATTTAAAACCAGTCTTAGCCTCCTTATCCTTAGCTCTTTGTAATGATTCCCATCGGGCTTCCGTTCTAAAATAAGCTGGATCAACCGTTTCAATACCCACCTCGTTGGCAAATATTTCTGCTCCTTTTCCAGTAAGCAAAACATGGTTTGATTTTTCAAGAACCGCTCTCGCTAAAAGAATTGGATTTTTAATATTAGAGACGCCACCAATTGCCCCTGCGTTCTGGGTTTTTCCGTCCATAAAAGAAGCATCCAATTCATTCTTTCCTTCGTGATTAAATACGGCACCTTTCGCTGCATTAAAATATTCAGAGTTTTCCAAAATAATAATGGTCTGTTCAACAGCGTCCATGCTTGTCCCACCTTCGTCCAATATTTTACGACCCGTTTCCAGTGCTTTGTCAAGTACCGTCCGGATAGCTTTTTCTTTTTCTTCTGTGATATTCTTTTTTAAGATCGTGCCTGCTCCTCCGTGAATCGCAATGGCATAGGGAGCAACTTTTTGAGTGTCAGAGTTATGGATCATGGCTTCATTTTTTTCTCCACTGGGGGCACTGCACGCCAATAATAAAAGGAGTGTAAATAGACAGAGGCATTGGTAAAATTTCATAATTAGATATTTTGTTAAAGGTAAAAATTGTTTTGGAAAAACCAATTCCTTGGAAAAGCTTATTTTTGAGGTTATTTCCCTTTCCAAAAAAGGAATTTATTCTATTCGACCAAATTAATTAAAGAATTTAAGTACTAGGCCAAAAATAATTTAATGAAAATACTCATTATCGGAGGCGGTAATATGGGAATGACTTATGCCCAAAGTTTCCTTCGGTCACATATTGCCCGTAAGGAAGACCTAATGATTCTCGAACGATCAGAGGAAAAAGCAACATTGTTGGCAAAAAAGGATATCGGAACTATTTATGGTAATCCAGATACCTGTTTGAAAAATGCGGACATCATAATTTTCGCGGTAAAGCCACAAGATGCGATGGCACTTTTTACAACACTACGCCCACTTGTTGATCCGCAGCAAGTATTTATGAGTATCATGGCAGGTGTGAAAATTGTCACCATTCAAGAAGCCCTAGGTATCAAAAAAGTAATCCGAGCTATGCCAAATTTACCTGCCCAAATAGGAATGGGCATGACTGCTTTTACTTCTACAGACGATGTTACAAGAATTGAATTAGTGATGGTTCAAAACCTGATTAATACCACTGGGAAAAGTTTGTACGTTAATGAGGAATCTTCTATTGATGCGGCCACGGCCATTTCAGGAAGCGGTCCAGCATACGTTTATTATTTTATGGATGCTATGATTTTAGCGGCGAAAAAGATGGGATTTTCTGAATCTGAGTCAGAACTTTTAGTGAGTACCACATTTCGAGGAGCTGCAGATTTATACAACAAAAATAATTTTAGTTGCGAAGAATGGATTGCAATGGTTTCATCCAAAGGAGGCACTACCGAAGCAGCAGTTGCATCCTTTAAAACGAATCTGGTTCATGAGGATATAATTGAGGGCGCGGAGGCAGCTTTGGCAAGAGCAATAAAACTTGGGCAAAAAGATTCATGATTCCTTGATTTGTAAGCAAAAAAAATCCCCATAGACAAGAGCTGTTTATGGGGATTTTTTTAGAATTATTAAGGAATAATTTTTCTACTTGGATTTTATAAATCGTTCCGTAAAGATGGTATCTCCAACCATTACTTTCAGTAAATAAACTCCTTGCGATAATTCCTTTACTGGAAGGTTGATAGATGTAATTCCATTGATGGTTTGCTGAACGCTTTTGCGTAACAACTGGCCATTCGTATTGTAAACATAGATTTCCATTTTATCTGCAAAACCAGATACTTGAAAAGCCAAGTTGTCGTCTGCAATAGGATTGGGTTGAATACGGATATTCTTTTCGTTATCCCGGTTTATCACCAGAATATCTCCAACGAATTCGCTGGTTCCATCAAAATCAGTTTGCTGCAAACGATAGTAGCTAGTTCCAGGTAATGGGTTTTTATCTAAAAACTCATAATCGATCGTGCCAATTGTTGTTCCATTCCCAGCAATCTTAATTAGTTCGGAAAAACTTCGCCCATCCGATGATCGCTCTAATGTAAAGAAGTCATTATTTAATTCTGAAACGGTCTGCCAGTCTAACTGAACATGAGGTTCAATAAGGGTTGCAGAAAACTTCGTCAGACTAACTGGAAGCGCAGATTGAACCGTTACAGGAACCGTATTGCCACTAAATGCACCACAGGTCGTTCCATTATTAATATCAGTTTGTAATGTTGCAAAGCTACCACCAGTATAACTACTAAAATCTGTACCTCCTGGACTCACCAAACCATGAACGGTATAAGTACCTTCAGGATACAAAGCAGCCGAAGAAAGATCCGCATCTGTGTCTATATCCACTATGTTACCTGAACCGTCTACCATTACAAAATAAAGTTGAAATCCAGCCGGTATTACATTACTAATTTCATAAACTGTCCCGGGGCCAGAAAAAGTATTGTCATAAGTTCCAAATTGACTATCATTCGTTCCATGATTAATCAATACATAAACTTGGTTGGTCACCAAAGAACTGGTAATGCTTGGGTTAACAAAACTATCTTCCCAACTAGAGGTCACCCAGTCGGTACATCCCTGGAATGGAGCATAACTATTCTCATAAAGTGTGATGACATTGGTGTATCCAGACGATGTTTCACTGATTGTATATGAACCTGCAGCATCCACCATAAAAGATCGCTGTTCGAAAACCGGATCATTACTAAAATTCGCACAAGATCCACTGCTGATAATCGCTATATTAGTAGTAGGATCGCCATTATCTAAAGTACCCGATACCATCGTAATTGGGAGACCAGCTAACAGATCCAAATCTAGCAAAGCATCTCCCGCAGGCGCCATTACGGCATCATCATTTACAATATCAACCGAAGATGCAGGACATCCATCGATGATGGCAATATTAATATTATTGATGTCAAAAAAGATGTTGGTTTCTCCAGTACAAACAATTTTTAGTCTTCCTTGCGAAGTTGAACCAGCGGGAACCAGAATATCATGACTTCCATCGTTAGTCACATTACTCGCTAGCGTCGTTGGGAAGGTCATACCACCATCGGTAGACCATAAAATATCGACATTAGGACAAGTAAAGGCAGCACCGTCCGTTCCAGCCACGTCCCATGAAATATTTTCGGTATCACCCGCACTCCAAGCAGTGGCTGAATTCTGAGTCGTAATTTCGAATGGGCCTGTAGCGGCAACATTCAAAGTTATTTCATCACAAGCAATTCCACCGTTTCCAGCTTCGTTATCTCGGACGGTGAGTCTCCATGTTAAAATTCGAGCTACCGTAGGTAAGGTTTCTCCTCCGGTACCAGCTGGGCTGTTGGCTAGAATGGTGGAAAGTTGTGGAACCGTTCTGCTATCACTGGAAGAAGGTGGAAACGTTCTAAAAAGTGCTGCGGTAGGATTACTGCCTGTATTAGCAGGAATATCTGAGTTAAGATCCGTATCGTATTGTTCCCAATTGAAGGTTAAACTTCCATTTCCATCAGCATCAGTTCCGGTGCCCTTTAATTCAAAAGGTGTTCCGTTAGGAATCGTTAATCCATCGATGCCATTCGCATCCGCATCTGAAACGGGTATATTATTAGTAGTGGCACTTATTGTTGGACAATTAGACCAATCAGCATACGTAAACGGTGCACAAGCTGCATTACTGTTCGCTACCGTTCCGGTAGTCATATAAGTAACAATTGATTGTAAGCTTCCAATTCCAAAGTATCCTGTTCGACTATCGTAATTATCAGCTGGCGTACAACCTGGGCTGGTAGACATGATAGAAGTTCCCTGTCCTGGCTCATATCTACCGCAACCACTAGACCCACATCCATAGTTGGAGTGTTGACAACTAAACATATGTCCAAATTCGTGTAGTTGAACAATCGTAGAAGAAGGAATATCATTTCGCAAATAGGTGTAACCTCTAAACTTTGAAGAATTGCCTCTACACACAACCCCTACTCCAGCACGACCAGCCCAGCCTCCAGCGGTAATTTCATGAAAACCATGACCTAAGTCAGGATTAGCCCCGCCAAGATTGGCTTCAATATGATCAGAAGATTCTTGAAGAGAAATAGAAGTATTGGTGGGATTGGAAAAAGGATCAGTTGCTGCATCTGTATTTACTAATAGTAGGGATGCGACAAAAGTCATGGACAGTTCCAATTCATAAACCAAACTAATTTGTTGTAATCGAAATATCAACGCCGCTTCTGCTCCTGCTACAGTTCCTCCATTC
The DNA here is from genome assembly GCA_964645475.1 of uncultured Saprospiraceae bacterium. GTDB lineage: Bacteria > Bacteroidota > Bacteroidia > Chitinophagales > Saprospiraceae > JALZUU01. Next base: position 7,394 of record CAZYAC010000209.1, read on the forward strand.
AGATCATGAAATTCTCCTGAACAAGTTAGCGCTACTTCGTATTCTCGAAGTTCATCTCCTAATGCAAAACAAGAGTTAGTACTTAAGCTTGGAAGTGAAGCTCCTGGTCCTGAGGAAGGATCGTAAAGATCTTGGCTCGTACATTGGTATGGGACATCTGCAATAATATCGTGATCATAATAAGAGATATATTCGGTATTAGATAAGTTGGTCTCGTGTGCACGGATTTGCGTAATTCCATCGACACTTCTAACGATCGCCGATAAGCCAGAAGGGGTAATTGAAAATCGTACAACGGCTGTCGGGTCATCAATTCCTTGTCCTAGATAGGATTTTATGTAAGGACGATCAGCTGCTAATTCAGCAGTCATCAGGGAACTTTCGCGAATGCGAAAACGAGCGAAATCTCCGTCAGGCATTGGAAGTTCTACTTCCGTGAAAGCAGCGGTGTTGTCTTGTAAATTACCTTCTGAGCCCAGTTCTGATACTTCCTGTTGTAAATGGCGGATATCTAAATCTGCCTCATGATAGGATTTTAATTTTGACAGATAATTATCTGTGTATTGTGCTTTGGTAAGAAGAGGGATTAGTAAAAAAATAAAGAGGATTGAGAGGAATGTCTTGTGTTTTTTCATTTGTTTTAAGTTTTGGTAAAAAAATTTATCGATTTAGGCTATTATTTATTCGTGGTGGAATAAACAAAAGTTAATACGAATTAGGTTGATAAATATTGTAAGATGTAAATTCTAAGATTAATATCTTTCTTTGCCTAGAGAAAGAATTTACTTTTAGGGGTTCCATGTAATTTTTATAAAGATACGGCTAAAATTAATAAATCACCATTTTTTTACCTTTAAAAAATCCTAATTGACAGATAATAAACTAATTATTTTGGGTATCGTCAGAGGCAATATTTACATTAATCATTCTTGGTTTATAATGAAATTTTGGTAATTATTTCACCACAGTCACTCGACGTTTTCCTCGATCTTCTGAAAGTAAAATTCCGTCTACCTCAACATAACCTTTCCAAGGCATTTCGAATTTGGGATTTTGATCATCCGCTTTGTTGAAAAAATCCCACTGGGTGACCAGTCTGGTCGTTTTATCTACATAGACATGGTATTTATTCCCTGGCGTATTTCCAGTATTAAAAAAAGTAAGTTCTAGTTTATCCGCGGGCAGATCTTCTTCAGTTGTTGCATCACCTAAATATTTAAGTTTGACACCTGTATCCTTTAGTTTAAAAGGCATTGCCAACCAGTAGCTATCATTGATCCAGATATTCATTGCTTTCTCTAAATTTAACTGCAAGGTATCTGGATTAGTTACTTCTCGAATTCCATATTTTGCACTACCCTTTCCGGTAAATACATTAACTTTAAGTACAGAGTTCTCAGCTGGATTAGTTATGGTAACATCTCCAGATTTTTTACTCCAAACCAGATCTCGAAATCCGAAGAAATTCCAAGCAAGGGTATCTACTGCATCCCAAGCAGCTCGCCCACCCATTGCCAACATTACTTCATCTGCAATTTTTATGGCTTCTGCGTCAGATTCCAAAGCGAGAAACCCTGACGCAGCAGGATTTACTTCGTTGGAAGTTAGGC
>CAZYAC010000210.1:0-5886 GCA_964645475.1 uncultured Saprospiraceae bacterium
ATTACGGGTAGCAAGAGGAAATATTTCCAGCTATGAGCAGCGGAAGATTTTTTTTGTTGCATCATCATGATTCGTTTTTTTAAAAGTGAAGAATTATAGTTAGTCGCGAGACTATAAGGAAAATTAGGTACGGCTATTTTTAAGAGACTATACTGATAAGTCTTTTGGTCAACCCCATTACTAAGTAGGCTTTGATCGGCGAGGAACTCTAGATTTGTTTCCACTAGACGTCGATGCCACCAGGCAAACGGATTGAACCACTGAATGATAATTAGGATTTCAGATAAAAGGATATCCCAGGAATGTCGTTGTCGAATATGTACTTTTTCGTGGGCGATGATTTGTTCCTGAGTGGAGGAATCATACGCTGTTTTATCCACAAAAAGAAAACTAAAAAAAGAGAAGGGTGCTAGGATTTCCCCAGGATAAACAAATAAAATATTGCCTTTTTGTTCTCTTTCATTAGATAGAATTAATAAAAGAATAGAAAAAATCTGTGCCAAAAAACGCAAAAGGAAAATCAGAAATCCCATCAAATATACTCCCAAAATGATGGCTTCCCAATTCAATTGAATACGTGGAGTTTTATTGGCAACTGGAGCGATACTTTCGATGGTCAAAGGTGGCACTATTTCAGTAGTGCTAGGACTTGGTTCTGTATTTTCAATTTTTACTATTCCAAAGTTAGAAAACGAAAAGGGCTTCTCTAATAGCGGAAGCATCAATGCAAGTATAACATTTGCCAATAAAATCCAGCGATTTAATTTAAGGAAAGTTTCTTTTTGTAATAAAATTACAAAAAATAAAAGCAAAAATCCCAAACAGAGACCACTCTTACCGAGATATAAAAATAGTTCTGCCATTATTTTTTCTCTTTTTCGATGAGTTCAATAATTTCTTTTAACTCTTCTACAGAAAGCTTTTCTTCTTTAGCGAAAAAAGTGACCATTTTTTTATAGGAATTATTAAAATACTTGGTCATGGTTTTGCCAAGAAAATCTTCCCGGTTGACTAGGGGAAAGTAACGATGGGTTTTACCAAAAGCTTCGTATCCAACGTATTTTTTTTCTTCTAACTTTCTGACCATCGTAGATACCGTATTATAATGTGGCTTCGGATCGGGGAGGGCCGCCACGATTTCTTTAACAAAGGCCTTTTCCAAATTCCAGAGTACTTGTAAGATCTCTTCTTCTTTTCGAGTTAATTTTTCCATACAGCAAACTTATAACTATTTTTTTAGTTAAACAACTATTTTTATAGTTTTGTTGCGCAAATCATAAGAAGGAAGTGTATTGAATTGAATATTGAAATTGCGTGGGAGGTTGGAAGGGCAAAAAAAAGTGCCCCTCTCCACCTGAAAAGGAGAGGGGGCACATCCCAAAAACAGATTGAGAAATTTCATTCCGAAATAGTGTGTGGTGGAATGAAAAATCATGAGATTACAATTGTTTGTGAAAACAATTGATAAAAAATAAAAATTAAATATGGTTAGATCTCGCCAGACCTGGCTTTCTCTCAAAAGGTAATTGCTCGCAATAGTAGTGACGAACAAATCTTTAAATCGGGTATGTTTAAAAGCGAATTACGATTACTCCATTCGAGTCCCTTCGAAGAGTAATGTAAATAATGGTACTTGGTAGGAACACCAAGAAATCACGTTGATCGGTTGTTGAGAATAAAGAAGGGTTTTGGGAAACAAGCGATTTTCAATCGCGACACAAATATATATAAAAAATGTTAATTGTATATAACTTATTTAGGGTATATTTATAGAAAAAGAAGTCTTGCATATGCTAATTCTAGAGAATAAAGTGGATTAAAACTTTAAAAAGAGCTATATTTGTTTTGTTGCTAAGCTATATTAATATTTTGGTCATATTAACTTAGTTGTAGTCCGTTAAATCGGACCTCCTACCCTGCAACAATTTAACCAAAAAATGCTGCTTTCCTTTTCCTTATTTTGTGCTTCGGCATTAACAATTCCATACAACACTACAACCACATGAACGATCTAAACAGATTAACAGTCATCTTATTCTTTTTATGCCTCGGTATATCTAATTCGCTTATCGGTCAGATATACATCAATGAAATAATGGCTAAAAATGACAATTTCATCGCTGATGAAGCGGGTGATTTTGACGATTGGATTGAGCTGTACAACGCAGGAAATAGTCCCGTTGATATTGCCGGATACTATTTCTCCGAAGATATGGCGGATCCTACCTTTTGGGAAATTCCCGATACTGATCCAGCAACTACTACCATTCCCGCAGGAGGATATTTACTCATTTGGGCTGACAAAGACCCAGAACAAGGTCCGCATCATATTGATTTTAAATTGAGTGCTGATGGACAGGAAATCTACTTGTATGGACCGGATGGTAGTACCTTGATTGACCAATTAACATACCCTTCTCTTTCAACGGACACCTCCTACGGAAGAGAAACAGACGGAACTACAAATTTTCAAACCTTTACAGCTCCAAGTCCAGGTGCAGATAATACGACTGGGGTTAGTTTTTACAATGCCGTTATCGTTAATAGAATTAACGACAGCAACGATGATGCGGAAGAACCTTTCGACCAAAATTTTATGACGCTTACTGATGGTGGCATCAATATCGTAAATGATTGGAGTGGAGACCAGACGGTTGGATTTCGTTTTGATGAGCTAAATATTCCATCAGGTGCGGTGGTAAATCGTGCGTACATACAATTTACTACTTCTAATTCATCAGCTAGTAATGGACCTTGTAATTTAGACATCACAGGGCACGCAACTGGAAACTCGACTACCTTTACAAGTGCAGGACAGGATATTTCCAGTCGCGCTCGTACCAATGCAGTGGTTAACTGGCAACCAGGAGATTGGAATCTTTCTAGTGAATCAGGAAGTCTTCAACAAACGCCTGATTTGACTACGGTCGTACAAGAAATGCTGAACCAGTCTGACTGGAATGAAAATAGTGCATTAACCTTTATCATGAGCGGAACAGGGACTAGGGTTGCTTACTCTTATGACGGTGATCCGATGCGTGCCCCTCAACTATATTTAGAAGTGTCTATGCCTTTAACTAGTGTACCTATTACCAACTTATTTATCAATGAAATCGCACCGGGTGGTACTTCTCATACCGACGAGACAGGTAGTTTCGAAGATTGGGTGGAGATATATAATGGTGGAACTGAGACGGTTAATTTGGGTGGACTTTTTCTTTCGGATACTTATAATAATGCCACCAAATGGCAAATTAGTCAACCCTATTTTTTAGCACCTGGTGACTTCGTGGTTCTCTTTACAGATAAGGATCCAGAAGAAGGTGGACTTCACGCGGACTTTAATCTAGAAGCTTCTGGTGAAGAATTGATACTTTCTCAATCTATCAATAACACGATAGAAGTACTTGATTCCGTCAGCTTTGCAGCGGTTCCTTTTCAAACAACTTACGGACGAGAGACCGATGGTGCGGCCAATTTTGTGATCTTTGGAGAAGTGACTCCTAATGAATCCAATAACGGAGCTCAACTTGGATTAGAAAAACCAACCATCGATCTGGCAAACGGTATTTATCAGTCGACGCAGATGGTTAGTTTTAGTCATCCCGATCCGACGGTTACACTTCGTTATACACAAGATGGAAAAGAACCAACGTCTTTTTCTACTGCGTATAGTACGCCCTTTTCAATTAATGATAATGTTAGTATCAAAGTAGCTGCCTTTAAGACAAATCATGTAGAAAGTACCTCAGCGGTAGGCTCTTACCTCTTCGATATTACTTCTAATATTCCAACACTATATATCAATTCTGATCCAGATAATTTTTTCGATGATGAAATTGGGATTTATGTAAAAGGTACGAACGGGGTGCCGGGCTTTTGTCGGACAGATTCAGTTAACTGGAATCAAGTAGACTGGGAACGTCCTATCAACTTAGGAATGTTTTTGCCGGATGGTAGTGAAGCATTTAATGTGAATGCAGGAATTAGAATTAGTGGAGGGTGTTCTCGTACTTATGCACAAAAAAGTTTTAATGTTTATATGCGCAGGAATACTTACGGAAGTGGTGCAATCGATTATCCTTTGTATGCAGGTCGTGAAAATGAAATTTACGAACGCGTAAAATTAAGAAATAGTGGACAGGATTACCTTCGGACCATGTTTAGAGATGGACTCGTACAAACATTGTTATGGGATAAAATTGATATGGATCTCTTAGGGTTTCAACCGACAACCTTATACTTAAATGGAGATTTTTGGGGTATTTATAATATTCGAGAAATATTTAATGATGAACATTTTGATAATGTTTTCGGCGTGGATAAAGACGATTTAGATTTATTGAAAAATCCGGGTATGCCTTGGGAGACTGTAAAAAAAGGAACGGATACGGAATATAAAGCACTCTTTGATTTCGCATCCGATAATGATTTAAGCATTCCTGCAAATTATCAGGTAGTAGCGGATCAATTTGATATTAATCAGTTGACCAACTACTGGGCTTACTCAATTTATATTGCTAAGTTCGATTGGCCAGCTAATAATATCATTTTGTGGAAGGAGCGAAAAGCAGGTAAAAAATGGCGATATGGCGCTTTAGATCACGATGGTAGCACAGATAATGGGTTTGCCTTCGAAACCACTCCAGATTATAATACGCTGGAATCAGTGACAGATCCTAATAGTACTACATGGCCAAATCATAGTAATAGTACTTTATTTTTTAGAAAACTACTAGAAAACGAAAACTTCCGAAACGAATTTGTACAGCGTAGTTGTAGTTTTATGGAATTAATTTATTCCGAAGAACGTACTGCTCGAATTACAGATAGCCTACAGGCGTTAGTTGAACCGCATATTCCGGATCAAGAAATTCGTTGGGGAGATGAATTGTCGATTGGTGGCAACGAACAAAATTGGCGCGGATGGGTAGCTAATATGAAAGACTTCTTTGTGACGCGTCCCGATTTTCACCGCGGATTTATGAATGACCATTTTAATCTAGATGGTACTTATCAGTTGACCTTGAATTATAACGAAGCTACGAATGGCCGGGTAGTGATCAATTCCAATGAAATGGAAACCCCTTATAATTTTACCAATCTTTATTTTAAAAATATTCCAGTTCAAGTCAAAGCAATTGCCGAAGAAGGTTACCAGTTTTCTCACTGGTTAGAAACGGGTGAAACATCAGAGGTAATTAATTTTGTGGCAGGAGATGATTCGATATTGACGCCTATCTTCGATGAATTGGTCGGGACAGAAGAACCGGAGGCATTGATCAGTTATCAAGTATTTCCAAACCCTACGACAGGAAAAGTAAACTTATTGGCTAGTTTTGATCAAACTACGGAACTAACGATTGCCGTATATGATTTACTCGGTAAAGTGATTTATACTAAAAGAGTTAATAGTATTTCTATCAATGAGCAGTTAGATCTATCTGGACAATCTGCCGGTATCTATCTATTAAATATTACGACTGAAAAAGGAACCATTACCGAAAGACTGTTGATTAATAAATAAGAGTTGTCGGTAAAACTGGTAACTTTCCCTAGCGTTTGGACAAGCTCTTAAGTAGGATGGCCTAAATTAATTAAATTATTAGGTCATCCTACTTAAAATGTTTAGTTTTGGAATAGATTATTCTTAACTATTCTAACAATACCCCTAGCCATATAGACTGTTTTTTGATGATCTTCCTTCGGGTAATTATCAAAAGGGAAAATACCTAATTCGAATGTACGATACGATACTTAGCCTCATTACGGCCTTCTCGCTGACTTATCTTGCGATCCCTTCTATCATACAGATTGCAAAGGTGAAACGTTTATATGATGAACCAGGAGAACGTCGTTCTCACACCACGCCAACACCTTCCTTAG
>CAZYAC010000210.1:5986-9000 GCA_964645475.1 uncultured Saprospiraceae bacterium
TTATATGATGAACCAGGAGAACGTCGTTCTCACACCACGCCAACACCTTCCTTAGGTGGAATCGCTATTTTTGCAGGTGTTATTTTTTCTATCATCCTCTGGACCCCTTTTGATGTATTTGGAGATTTACAGTACATCCTTTGCTCTTTTATTATCATATTTTTGATTGGTGCAAAAGATGATATTTCTCCCATTTCTCCTACCAAAAAACTAATTGGCGAATTTCTGGCTGCAGGGATTCTCGTCTTTAAATCGAATGTAATGCTGACCAGTCTCTACGGGGTGTTCGGTATTGGAGATTTAAATTACATAACAAGTGTAGTCCTGTCTATTTTTACCATCATTGTTATCATTAATGCTTTCAATTTGATTGATGGAATAAATGGTTTATCGGGTAGCATTGGAACCTTAATAGCACTTACCTTAGGTACTTGGTTTTTATTAATTGATAGAGTAGAATTAGCGATCGTTGCTTTTTCTTTAGCTGGCGCCGTAATGGCTTTTTTAAAATATAATTATTCTCCTGCAAAGATATTTATGGGTGATACAGGGTCACTCTTGATTGGACTCATCTGTGCGATTTTAGTGATCAAGTTTATTGAATTACACCGAGTAATTGGTGATAGCCCATATGCATTTAAGGCTGTACCTGCGGTAGCGGTAGGAATTCTGATCCTTCCTTTATTCGATACCTTACGGGTTTTTATTACGCGTATTGCTCGTGGCAACCATCCGCTACATCCCGATCGTACACATATCCATCACCTGTTACTAGACTTTGGTCTTTCCCACATGCAAGCTACCGCAGTATTGGTGACGGTAAATATTTTCTTTATTGGAGTGGTTATCTATTTCCAGAATTTAGGATCTATGAAACTACTGTTGATTATTCTAATGTTGGCTACTCTTATGACTACCGTACTCTTTTATCTCGTGGCTCAACGCAAACAAAATAAAGGATTCAATGCTTAATTTTTTTTGGGTCTTTCTCGGTGGAGGATTGGGAAGTATTTGTCGCTACGGAATCAGTAGAATACTAGCAACTAACGAATTTAATTTCCCCATTGCCACTTTACTCGCCAATATCATCAGTTGTATTATTCTAGGATACTTATTTGGCTTAGCGCTAAAGTCAGGAATCAATGACAATAACAAATTGCTGTGGATGACCGGATTCTGTGGTGGCTTTTCTACCTTTTCTACTTTCTCTCTTGAAACTTTTTCTCTCTTCGAAACGGGCCAAACGGGATATGCACTGCTAAACATTGCCGCTAGTCTTTCAGTCTGTTTAATAGCCATTTTTATTGGAATGAAAATTAGTGGGTAAAAAACAAAAGCCCTCCTTCATCACAAAAGAGAGCCTTCATTTTTTATGTTTTAGAACCTTTCTAATTCATCGTTCGTTTAACGCCAATATTAAGCGCCAGTCCTTCCTGCAATTCTACCGCAACGGCATCCGCTGGACTAGCCACCAAGACGATATCATCTGCTAAAACTTCATTGGCGATATAATCTTTAAATCCGGTAATACCCGCTTGCACTTCCGCCTTGTTTTCAATCTCTACCATAATACGATCTGTAATCTCAAAATTCTGATCCTTACGAATATTCTGAATACGATTGACCAATTCACGAGCGACACCTTCTGCGAGTAATCCGTCCGTTAGCGTTACGTCCAAGGCTACCGTCAATGGTCCATCACTAGCAACCAGCCAGCCCGGAATATCCTGCGTAGTGATTTCAAAATCTTCGAGAGATAAGTTAAATTCTTCGTCGTTAATGACCATTTGCATGCCACCGTTTCGTTCTAGATTGGCAATCTCCGCATCTCCAAATTTACTGATCGCCTGCGCTACCGTTTTCATATGCTTACCCATCCGACGACCTAAGGTCTTGAAATTAGGTTTGATTCCTTTTTTGATAATGCCTTCGGTATCTGTAACGTACTCAATTTCCTTCACGTTTACTTCCGAAAGAATCAGATCCTTGACACCCTCTACTTGTTGTTGGAAATCGGGATTTAATACAGGTAATAATATTTTCTGTAAAGGTTGACGTACCCGGATGTTTTCCTTTTTGCGAAGCGATAAAACCAAAGAAGAAATAGACTGTGCATAATCCATTCGCTGCTCTAGACCGTTGTCTATCGCCTGATCATCTGCAACTGGGAAATCTGCTAAGTGAACAGAAACAGAAGTTTCTCTCTTCGTAATCGCATTTAAGTTACCGTACATCCAATCGGCAAAAAACGGAGCCACTGGCGCCATCAATTTACTGATCGTGACCATACAAGTATATAAGGTCTGGTAAGCTGCAATTTTATCTGCACTATAATCGCCTTTCCAGAAACGACGACGACACAACCGCACGTACCAGTTGCTCAAATGTTGATCGGTAAATTCTTGAATTTTTCGAGTAGCTGAAGTGGCTTCGTAGTTTGCATAGTCGGCTGTTACTTCTTTGATTAGTGAATTTAAAAGAGAAATAATCCAGCGATCAATCTCTGGTCGGTCAACTAATGGAACATCCGCTTCGTTAAATTTAAATCCATCAACATTGGCATAAAGCCCAAAGAACGAGTAAGTATTATAAAGCGTTCCAAAAAACTTCCGACGTACTTCGTCAATACCGGAGATGTCAAATTTTAAATTATCCCACGGCTGTGCATTGGAGATCATATACCAACGTGTTGCGTCAGCACCATACTTAGCTAGTGTCTCAAAAGGTTCCACCGCATTACCCAAACGTTTGGACATTTTCTGCCCATTTTTATCTTGTACTAATCCGTTGGAAACAACATTTTTATAGGCAACACTATCAAAAGCCATTACCGCAATTGCGTGTAAGGTATAGAACCAACCTCGAGTTTGGTCTACCCCTTCGGCAATAAAATCAGCGGGGAAACCCATTTTCTTTTCTGGATCAAATTTGTCTTTATTTTCAAATGGATAATGCCACTGTGCGTAAGGCATCGACCCAGAGTCAAACCAGACATCAATCAAATCTAATTCACG
>CAZYAC010000211.1:0-8976 GCA_964645475.1 uncultured Saprospiraceae bacterium
CTGACAAAAAAATAGACTCGAAATAAAATAAACCTAATTTTGTCCAGGTACTTATTAAACGACTTCATTTTTTCCATTGAAAAGAATCAATCATTTTCTCGATGTCTTCCTGAATAAAAGCAAGAACAGGAGCCAGAGAATCTGGTCGAGGACGAGACTGAAAATATAAGGCACCATTCAAATAGTTTTCGGTAGTATCTGTCAGAAAAAAAGAAAGCGGCGTTGCAGTAGGGCCTTTATACCGAAAAACGAAACCACCCGTTTTTTGATTATTCTTGATAGGGATTTCGTCGATGGCATTAGCTTTTACAATATGCTTATTGGCCATTTTATAGGTATCCTCTCTTAGTCTTTCAAAAGTATTGTTCTTATCAATTGGATAGTACGTACAATAAAGTCGCGCGTTAAAATCAGGATAGTTCAAATCAAACCAACAAGGGTGAGCTGGTTTTTCATCAAAAAATAAGGTGTCCTGTTGAACCTTGGCGTAGGTAGGATAAGTGAAAGAAAAATCACAATAAGCTTCGTCAAATTGTTGATACGCTCTTTCCGGATACATAACTCGAGGAAAGGCGCGAGGCTTAGGAGTAAAAATGGGTGTATCCTGACAACTCCAGCAGCAGAGAAAACACATTATCAAAAAAGGTAAAACTCGATAGGATAATTGATTCATGAGAATAACTTTTTTAGAGCTTGTTTAAATTTCAATTAATTGACTATAAGCTCTTACTTCGCTTTTGGTAACGTAATTTTTATTTGTTCTATTCTGCGTTTGTTGACTGATACTACTTCTAGTCTATAATCTCCACTATATACTACCCGGCCTTTTTTAGGAATAAATCCGATGATTTCTAATAATAAGCCAGCCAGCGAATCTGCATCTCCTTTTTCGTCATCAAATATTCCAGTGTCAATACCTACTACCCGACAAACATCATTTAACAATGTTTTCCCTTCAAAGACAAAATTCAAGTCATCAATTTTTTTATAGTCTACCTCAACGGTATCATCAAATTCATCTTTGATTTCTCCGATCACTTCTTCCATAATATCTTCCAGTGTAACGATACCTGAACTACCGCCATATTCATCTACCACGATGGCCATATGTTGTCGCTTACTTTGAAATTCTTTCAGAAGGTCGCTGATTTTTTTGGCTTCCGGTACGTAGTGTACTTCTGGTCGAATATTACCCTGCCATTCAAAATCATCCGCTTCATTTAAATATTTTAGCAAATCTTTTACATACAAGATTCCTGTCACGTTATCAAAATCTTCGTCGAAGACTGGTATCCGTGAATAACCTGATTGTTTGATTTGTTTAATCAATTTTCCGAAAGTGGTTTTAAAATCTACCGCTACTACATCTACTCGGGAACGCATGATTTGCTTGACAGAAACTTCTCCAAATTTTACAATCCCTTTTAAGATATCGATTTCTTGTTGCTCATCTTTAACTGTTAGCTCAATGGCTTGATCGATGTCTTCTTTACTGGTACTACTTGTTCCAGTATGACGGGCCAATTTTTTTTCGATAATTGAGGTCCCGGAAACCAAGAGATTACTCAACGGCTTGAAAATAGTCGAAAGAAACATCAACGGTCTAGACATAAAACGGGCTATTTTCATATTGTTGAGTTTCGCATACACTTTAGGAGCTACCTCACCAAACAAGACCAGTAAAAAAGTAACGCCGATCACCGTAATTCCAAAATGAACATTCTCACCGAGCTGTTCACGAGTCATTCCAAAAAGCAGCCAATAATCTGGAACGCCCCGCATCATATTGACAAAATCAGCAACAGGTAACGCCATTCGGAAAATATAATCCGAAAGAATAACGATACCAATATTGATAAAATTATTACTGATAAGAATAGTAGCCAGTAAGCGTCGTGGAAAATCTTTGAGCGCAAGAATATTCTGAGAGGAACGGTTATGCTCTTGTTCTAGTTTTTCAAAATCACTGGCCGTTAAAGAAAAGAAAGCTACTTCCGAGCTGGAAATTAGAGCAGAACAAATCAACAAAAGAACGATCAATAAAATACCAAGAAGAAGACCTCCCAAGGAAAAGGTTATTTCCGGAGACATCCAGAGCAAAAGATTATACGATAAGTTAATCGACTCTACGTCCAATGTTTAGTTTATTAATCAAGAAAACTAAAGTCGTTTATGCATAGGCACAAACGACTTTAGAAGCGCAAAATTCAAATTCTATTAAAATGGCAAATCGTCTCCGTCGTCTCCCGCTGGCTGTTCTTCTTTAACCGCCTGATTCGTGTTAGTAGTAGCTGGCGCATCTGCAGCTGTTGGTGCCGGGATGTAGCTCCCGCTACCTTCTCCTCTGGCACCTAACATTTTCATGGTACGTCCAACTATCTCTGTTGTGTATCTATCATTCCCTTCTTTATCTTGCCACTTTCGAGTTCTTAGACTTCCTTCTATATATACTTGACTTCCTTTTTTCAAATACTTTTCTGCGACACCAGCCAACCCTCCCCATAGTGCCACATTATGCCATTCTGTATTCGTTACTTTTTCGTTTGTTTTTTTATCCATATAAGATTCGCTGGTAGCTACTGAAAATGCAGCTACTGAAGAACCTCCTTCAAAATGTCGGACTTCCGGATCTTTGCCTAAATTTCCAACAATAATGACTTTATTAATCATGTTTTAGCATTTTATTACTTACTCAAAATATGATGGTAAGTAGTTAAACAAATTAGGTCTATTCTAAAAAGTTTGGAATATTATTTTCCCATTCTCCTAAAAGTTTAAATATAGCGATTTATCTTGTAAATACAAATCAATAATACGCGGAAATGCGTAGGTTTTTAGATCCTCACGGGAAATATTTTTCCATTCTTCTGGTGCTTTATCCATTGGTTTTTCTAAGATGATTTCAAAAAATAATGCGTTGATTTTTTGATGAGTAAGCTGCTGAGTAAAAGGAGCAGAAACACGAGTAATTGTGGCTTCTGAAGGGATAATTTGCTGATAAGCAGCGGTATGCTCCAACCGTTTTCGATCGAGCAGTTTATCCATTTCCAAAAGAGGGAATTCGTAGAGTCCTTGCCAAATATCTTTCTCGCTTCGCTTTCGAGTCCAAACTTGATTTCCATAATTGATGATTAAATAGTGGAAGAATCGACTACGCTTTTTTAATTTTTTTGACTTGATAGGTAACTGACTTACTAAGCCTTCCTTTTGGGCTATACATGCTTTAGTCAACGGACAGATTTTACAATTCGGGTTGGCAGGTACACACTGCGTAGCACCAAAATCCATGATCGCTTGATTGTAATCAGCTGGTTGTTTTTTGGCCAATAACTCTTGGGATAACTTGGTGAAGGTTTTTTTTCCAGCCGTGGTGTCTATCGGTTCTTTAATTCCTAAATAACGGGATAAAACGCGATAGACGTTCCCATCCAAAACTGCATACGGTAAGTCGTAAGCAAAGGAGGCAATGGCTGCTGCGGTATAAGTTCCAACACCTTTAAGTTTTAGAATATCTTCGTATTCTGTAGGGAAAACACCTCCATAATTATCGCGAATATCCTTTGCCGTAAAATGTAAATTCCTAGCTCGAGAATAATACCCTAGACCTTCCCATAGTTTTAAAACCTCATCTTCCGGGGCATTGGCCAAGTCTGTAATCGTCGGATAAGCCGCTTTAAATTTTTCAAAATACGGCAAGCCCTGCGCAACTCTTGTTTGTTGCAAAATGATTTCTGACAACCAGACGAGGTAAGGATTTTTTTCTCCCTTCCACGGCATAGGACGATGGTTTTTACTAAACCAGGTAAGTAATTTTTTTGTGAAGGTATTCGGCATTTTCCAAAAATAGCCAAAAAAAAACGGTACAACCGAAGTTGTACCGTTACTATTTATTTTAGGTACGTGGACAAAATTAAATTAAAGTACTTTATCTAATTCTGACCAAATACTTAGCCTTTTATTTATTAACTAATCTTAGCATGTTGTTTTACCAATTCTGTGTTGGCATATCTTCCTAGCACTAATTGTTTTAGCTCTTTACGGGCAAAAAAGATTCGGCTCTTCACAGTTCCTAAGGGTAATCCTAATTCATCCGCGATCTCCTGATACTTAAATCCTTTATAGTGCATTAAGAATGGGATTCGAATAATCTCGTCTAAGCCACCAATCATCTTTGAGAGTTCTTCCATCATAATATTGGATTCCGCTCCGTTATCAACGGCATTGGTGCCCGAATTGATATAGAACATATTATCTGTAGAATCGATAATGGTTTTAGAACGAGCTTTTTTACGATAATTATTGATGAAAATATTTTTCATAATCGTAAAGCTCCATGCTTTAAAGTTGGTACCGATGCGGAACTTATCCCGATTGGTTAGCGCTCTAAAAGCAGTTTCCTGATAAAGGTCCTTTGCGTCCTCTCCGTTTTTAGTAAGATTGTACGCAAAATTATGTAGTAAGCTATCAAGCTTGTTAAATTTAATATTGAATTCCTGAACAGTCATAGCATTAATTTTAGAGGTTTTAAAATTCTTTTTCATTTGTTATCTCAAAGATACACATAAGTTAAACAAAATCAAACAAGTCAGCAGTTTCAGAAATCGAAATCTATGGTCATTTTAAATAAATTCATTTAAATTTATATTCATAAACATCTAATAATCAATTAAATAAGAATTTATATTACAAACTTATTAAACTTTCCCTATTTTCAATAAAAAATGAAAGTTAGTCCGCCTTATGACATTTACACCCCCAAATGTTAAGAAAACACGTCCTTTTTACGCTAAATATTATCTTCGCGATCTAATGATCATAAAGGCGGCGATTATCGAAAAGATAAGATTAGGAATCCAGACTCCCACGATTGCAGGAAGGTCATCATTCGTAGAAAAAGTAGTAGAGAATTTAGAGATAAAGATAAAAATAGCACCAATAGCGACCCCGATAGCCAGCTGAAATCCCATACCTCCTCGTATCTTGCGCGATGAAACCGCAAAACCAATTAAGGTTAAAATGATTATAGTAAAAGGCTCAGCAGTACGTCGATGGAGTTCTACTTCATAGACTTTAGTATTACCTACGCCCCGTCCTTTTTCTTTTTGAATAAAACTATTCAGTTCTGGAGTAGTTAGCATTTCCTTATGATTAATGTAGCGCACAAAATCGTCTGGTGTCAAATTAAACGTAGTATCCATCGTTAACTTTTCCCCATTAATAAATCCTTCCTTGACCCCATCAAAAGTTCGCTCTGTATAATTGCGAACCCGCCATTTATCTGGCGGTCCCAACCATTCTGCCGATTGTGCTTTTAGTAGATATACTATTTTATTATCAACGATTTTTTCAATACGGAAGTCTGCTGCTTTTTTAGATCTTTTATTAAAATGATCGATATAAATCTTGGTGTTTGGTCCGATAAAAAGATGAACATCTTTCGTTTTTCCTTTATCATTATTTTTCCAGATATACTGATGTTGAAAACTATAATGTTTTTGATTTCCTAATGGAATAACGTAATGATTTCCGATCAGATGAATTCCAAACAAGATTAAAGCACCGATCAGATAAGGCCGCATTAGACGACGAAAAGAAATTCCCGCATTAAGAATAGAAATGATTTCAGAATTATAGGCCATTCGTGCTGTAAAGAAAACCACCGTGATCAACGCATAGAGTGGAAACAATAATCCATTAATCCACAACACCCAATTGATGTAATAGTCTCCAAAAATTTCTCCTACGGAGACATTCCCTTCTATAAATTTTTCCGTATTTGCACTTAAATCTATAATGATAGAAATAAGCGTAAAGACAAGTACTGAAAAGAAAAAGGTAGATAGAAATTTTTTTATGATATATCTATCCAGAATTTTAAGCATACTTTTAAATTGCTTTTGGCTATTTGCTTTTAGCTATTTGCCCTCTTTTGATGCGTTTGACGCGGACAAATAGCCAAATCAAATAGCTTTTTAAAATCACAAACGACGTTGTACTCGTTCTACCATACTGGTTTTCCAAGTCGAAAAATCTCCTACGACAATATGTTTTCGGACCTCCTGCATCAACCAAAGATAAAAACTCAAATTGTGCAAACTCGCTATTTGTCCGCCTAAGATTTCTTTACTCTGAATCAAATGTCTCAGATAGGCTTTAGAATGCGTTCGCGTAGTTGTGCAGTGACCATCTGGATCTATGGGGCTATGATCATCTTTCCATTTGCCGTTTTTGATATTGATAATTCCATTTTGAGTAAATAAGTATCCATGACGAGCATTCCGTGTTGGCATGACACAATCAAACATATCTATTCCCAAAGCAATGCACTCCAGTAAGTTTGCGGGTGTTCCAACTCCCATTAAATAACGTGGTTTATCCTTTGGTAGTATTCCACAAACAAGCTCCGTAGCTCGATACATTTCTTCTGCCGGTTCTCCTACCGAAAGACCTCCGATCGCGTTAGCGTCTCGCTCGTAGCTAGCAATCGTTTCGGCGGATTGTTTACGGAGGTCATCGTAAGTACTTCCTTGTACGATAGGAACGAAGGATTGTTCATAACCATAATGACCTTTTCCCTTATCAAAATGATCGCAACATCTTTTGAGCCATCGATGGGTCATCTCCATAGATTTTTTTGCGTAGCGATAATCACAAGGATAAGGGGTGCACTCGTCAAAAGCCATGATGATATCCGCACCGATCGCTCTCTGAATATCAATAGCAATCTCTGGGCTAAAAAAATGCCGGGAGCCATCAATATGAGATTGAAAGGTAACGCCTTCTTCTTTTATTTTTCGACGGTGACTCAGCGAATAAACCTGGTATCCACCACTGTCCGTCAAAATGGGATGAGGCCAGTTAATAAACTTATGTAAACCGCCTGCGCTCTTCAATATATCAATGCCAGGCCGGAGGTAAAGATGATAAGTATTACCGAGAATAATTTCGGCTTCAATTTCATTTTTTAGCTCTGCTTGATGGACCGCTTTAACGGTACCCGCAGTACCTACGGGCATAAAAATGGGCGTTTGAATTTGGCCATGATCCGTAGTAATGGTTCCTGTTCGAGCACTTGAGCCAGGATCCTTATGTTCCAGTTTAAATTTCATGCAGTAAGGCGATTGCTGTCCAGGCTTAAAAGAATACCCGTCATCATCGTAAACGCTAATATGGAAGAACCTCCGTAACTAATGAATGGTAAGGGAATACCGATGACCGGGACTAATCCCATGGTCATACCGATATTGACAAAAAAGTGGACAAATAATATACCGGCAAAACTATAAGCATAATAGCGAGAAAAATCTGCTCTTTGCCGTTCTGCCAGTATGGTAATTCTTAATAGTAATAATAAAAACAATCCGACAATTCCCACCGTTCCAACAAAGCCCTGTTCTTCTCCTACCGTACAGAAAATAAAATCAGTGGACTGCTCGGGAACATAATTGAGTTTAGTCATGGTTCCTTCTAAAAACCCTTTACCTTGTAATCCTCCGGAACCAATTGTATTTTTAGATTGAATGACATTGTATAATGCACCCCGTGGATCTGCCTTGGAAGGCTGTAACCAGACATTGATTCGATCCTGCTGATGGCGAGGCAATTTATTAAATGTATAATTTGATGCTACTGTAAAAAAACTAGCGATCACCAAAAGAAAATACATGGGTTTGATAATGTCTCGGCGGCGGTCTTGATATTGTAAATAAGTCATTCCCAATAAGGCAACTCCAGTAATTACCATCACGGGAATTTCAAAACCTTGAATCATTCCACTGATACTTAATACCACATAAGCCATAAATCCCATTAACCAATATAGTCGCTTCTTTTTTTGAAAATTTACCATCGTAAATATGGCCAATAAAGCCAACCCTAATAAAATATAAAGTGGATTAAATACCAGTCCAAGAATAGAAACAGTCGCTACTGAAATTCCCAAAATATAAAGATTGGCATTAAAGCCTTCTCGAAACAAAACGATTAAAAAGGAGGTAAATACCAGTGCTGATCCTGCATCCGGCTGCATTAAGATCAAGATGATCGGTAAGACAAATAAGCCAATAGCCGTTGCCTGCGATTTTAATTTACTGATTTGAGTGCTATAAGTACTGAGATAAGCAGACATAGCCAGAGCGGCTCCTAACTTGGCAAACTCGGATGGCTGGAGCGTAAACCCTGCAATCGCAAACCAAGAGGTAGCATTATTGATTTCCTTACCAAAAATTAAGACCAAGACCAACAGTATGATAGTATTAGCGTAGATCAGATAAGCAAAAGTCCGCCAAAAATTCCAGTCAATAAACAACAGTAACAATAGCATGACCAAAGACAGACCAATGAACATGGTTTGTTTGCCAACGTTATTATCCAAGCTAAAAACCATTTCCGTAAAACCCCGGCCTTCTTCGTAACTAACGGCATAAATCATCAACCAGCCAATGGCTACCAAACTCAGAAATAACGAAAGGGTAATCCAGTCAAGATTCTTTAATCCCGAAGCTACATTTCTATTACTCATAGTGGATAAGCATTAATATCCCAATAACTGACGGGCTGCAATTTGATTATCCTTAGCAGGATATGCACTGGGAAATTTTTTCTTGAGACGATATAGCAGTTCTGTTGCAGCTAGCTTAGAAGCAAAAGCACCTGCTCGCAACTTGTAGTAAGGCTTGTCATGTTTCCAATCAATGAGCATTCCTGGATAATCTCGTTGAAATTCCGCTTTTACTTTTTCTAGCATCTGGCGGTCTGTAGTTGCCAGAATCTGAATTCTCCAGCCAGAGACATACTCGTTGAGTTGATTTTGCTGTCCCAGATGGTACATCATTCTGGTAATGATCGTGGCTTCTTTTACATAAACATTTTGCTGTCCTTGCATCTGGCTGCTTCCCAATAGGAATAGCACCAACAACAAAATCATACTGCTATACTTTCTCATATGAATATTTTTTTCACAAAATAACAAAAAAC
>CAZYAC010000212.1:0-8975 GCA_964645475.1 uncultured Saprospiraceae bacterium
TGTGGTAATACAAGTGATTTTTGATTTTTTAAAAAAAATAATATCTTAGTTAAAATTATTCCTCATGAAAAATATCTTTTGTTTATTGCTAGTTGTTTTATTTTTTGGATGTCAATCCGAAAATAATGCCGCTAGTCATGCCTCGGAAAAAGTGGCGACACCGGTTAAATCAGCGATGGTACCTAACGGTTCAAAAGTGGTGGCACAACCAGTAAAAACAATGCGCGATACCCTAAAACCCAAGATCAACCGGACTCGTTACGCAGTAAGCCGTGCTCGCCCCAAAACAGAAATTCAAGGTACTTATCCGTACGATATCGACTTAAAAGATGCGGCCAGTAAAACAGTAAAATCGGATCAGATTTTAGCTGAAAATGATAAACCAACGGTTTTATTGTTTTGGTTAACTACCTGCTTTCCTTGTTCGATGGAGATGAAAGCCATTAAAGAAAAATATTCGAATTGGCAAAAAGAAGCTGATTTTAATTTATATGCTATTTCCACAGATTTCGAAAATAATTTTCCTAAATTTATTAAGAAGGTAGAAGAGAACAAATGGCCATGGGAAACGTATAATGATGTGAATAGAGAATTTCGCCAGATTCTACCAGGTGGACTAAATGGTCTACCACAAACTTTTGTCCTCGATAAAAACGGTGAAATAGCATACCACAAGCGTAAATATAAACCGGGAGACGAAGATATTTTGTTTGCAAAAGTAAAAGAATTGGCGTCCAAATAAGATACCCAAATTACTAGCTTAGAAATAGGAAAACAATAAATCGATTTTATCACCTTCGAAGGATTTAATTAATTACCTCCCTTCGATTAAACCATAACACATAATGGCTGTATTAAAAGTAATAGAAGTTCTTTCTAACTCAGAAAAAAGCTGGGAAGATGCCACAGCAAGAGCAATTAAGAAAGCTTCAAAATCAATCAACAACATCCGTTCTGCTTACGTTCAAAGTCAGACAGTAACCGTAGAAAAAGGTAAGGTAAAAGAATACCGTGTCAATCTAAAAGTAACTTTTGAAGTAGGCTAAACACGCGCTTCTAAAATTTTACATTAAAAAGCAGCTGCCTCGTGATCGAAGCAGCTGCTTTTTTTATAAAATTCATGGCATGGTAGAGACTAGCCATGAATTGTCTCTACTTATCTTGTTGTGCAAAAACCTTCTGTAGTAAATCATTCGTTCGCAAAGATTTATCGCCTCTAATTCCTTCTTCTTTCTTTTCTACTAAGCCAAACATACCAGCCAGCGCCTGTCGGGTAACGTGGTCTTCCAGATCAGGATTGGTCTTTTTTGCGAAAGGAATTTTATTATATTTTGTCACGGCAGAATTCCAGTAACTGCTGGCCTTTACCTTATCCAGAGATTCTACGATCACGGGCTTAAAAGCAGTATAAAGTTGATCATAGGTGGCTTTTTCCAAATAACGGGTTGCCGAATCTTTATTCCCCATCAAAATATTCATGGCATCTTTAAAACTCATTTGCTTGATCGCACTGATAAAAATGGGCTTGGCTTTTGATGCCGCATCTTCTGCAGCTCGATTAATTTTTTCTACCAATTTGGATTCAACGTCTTTAAATCCAGGAACTATTTTTAACTTTTTGGTAACAGCCCGTGCTTCCTTTGGCAGCAAAATTTTGTAGGGAGACTTATAATATCCATTCTCCGCAGATAAAAAACTAACCGCTTCATCCACGCCTAGATCGAGTGCTTGCTTTAGTCCGTTACCAGCGTCTTCCTGAGATAATCCACCTTTCGTTATGGTTGATTTTGCCTTTTTAAGCATGCCTTTAAAGCCTTGTGCCTGCACAGAGACCGTAAAGAATACACTGAGTAGTAAGAGTATTTTTACTTTTTTCATGAGAATTATTTTTTCAATTTTTGGTAACAAATACCAACAGATTATTGTGTAAAACTATTAACGACGAGGCGACCTATTTTATTTTTTCAATTTTAAGACCTACCGACTGAATGCCTTCCAAAGCTTCTATTCGCATAAATTGCTCCAACTTAAACAAGTAAGTACCTGCCTCTGAAAATTGTAGGTTTTTTTGTAAAAATCCTTCCAAATGACACCACTTGTTGTCACAATCTCCAAACCAGATGCCCCCTTTGTTCGCAAAATCGACTGGGACCTGCGTGATGGTTTCTCGACCTGTAGGATCAGTCGCGTGAAATTTTAAATAAATATTTTGATAGGGAAATTCAGCAGCGTGGGTAATATCTAGTAAGAGATTGTACTTTGAATTTATGTCTTCTACACTTACCTCAAATTCTGGAATATTGGCGTAGGTCCAAGTTTGTGCGGGGATCTCAGTCGTTTCAGAAAAAAAATAGGATTTACCACATCCAGTTAGAAAAATGAAGGTTAAAAAAAGACCAGATAGCAGTATCATATTTTTTTTCAAAGGAACAAGGATTTAAAGGGTTTGAAATTATCTACTTACCTGCTAATAAAAACAAATGGATCAACTACGTTAGTATAGTTGATCCATTTATTTTATCCAAAATAATCTTTCATTCGTTCAAAAAAGCCTTTTTCCGATTTTCCTGGTTTCGGATCAAAGTTGGGCATGGAACGCATTTCTTCTAACAAAGATCGTTCGTTATCACTCAATTTTTTAGGCGTCCAAATATTGGTATTTATCAATTGATCTCCCACACCATATTCTTGTACAGAAGGAAGTCCTTTACCTTTCAATCGAAACATTTTACCAGACTGCGTACCCGCTGGAACTTTAATTTTCACTCTTCCATTGATGGTTGGAACTTCCACGGAAGTACCTAGCGCAGCATCCGCAAAATTTAAATAAAGTTCATAAATAATATTCATTCCATCTCTTTGTAATTCTTCGTGCGGCTTTTCTTCAATAATAACGAGGAGATCTCCGTCTGGTCCGCCGTTAGCACCTGCGTTTCCTTTTCCGCGCATGGAAAGTTGCATTCCTTCTGCTACTCCAGCTGGGATTTCAATTTCGATCGTATCTTCTCCTTGCGTACGTCCATCTCCGCTACAAGTCTTACATTTAGCGGTAATCATCTTTCCTGATCCATTACAGGTAGGACAAGCAGTAGTGGTTTGCATTTGCCCTAAAAAGGTACTCTTCACCTGACGCACATAACCCGAGCCGCGGCAAGTACTACAAGTCGTCACCGAGTTGCTGTCCTTTGCTCCTGATCCATTACAAGTCTTACAGTTTACCTGCTTTTTTACTTTGATCTTCTTTGTAACGCCATTGGCAATTTCTTCTAGGCTCAGTTTTACTTTTATCCGAAGGTTGCTACCTCGCTGTCCTTTACTACGACGCGTATTTCCTCCACGGCCTCCGAAGAAAGATTCAAATGGGCTTCCGCCTCCTTCCCCAAAAACATCTCCAAACTGAGAGAAAATATCTTCCATGGTCATACCACCACCAAAGCCTCCACGACCTCCAGCATTACCACTAACTCCAGCATGTCCAAAACGATCGTACCGTGCTTTCTTATCCGGATCACTCAGGATTTCGTACGCCTCGGCCGCCTCTTTAAATTTGGCTTCTGCTTCTTTATTATCCGGATTTTTATCCGGATGGTATTTCATGGCTACCTTTCGGTAAGCCTTTTTAATTTCCTTCTCGTTGGAGCTTTTGGATACCCCGAGGATTTCGTAAAAATCTCTTTTTGCCATAATCGTTTATTTACCTACCACCACTTTCGCGTGTCTGATAATTTTATCTTTTAAGAAATAACCTTTCTCTACCGTATCCATTACCTTTCCTTTCATCTCATCGTTAGGAGCAGGAATTTCGGTAATAGCTTCATGCAGTTCTGGATCAAAATCCTCTCCAGTAGATTCCATGGCTTTGAGGCCTTTCTGTTCGAGGTTTTTATAGAGCTTATCATAAACCAACATCACTCCTTCACTGAAAGGTTCCGTACTATTTTCATCTTCGGCGTTCTTTTTAGCGCGATCAAAATCATCAAGCACTGGTAAAAGAGCAGACATTGTTTCTTGCGCAGCCGTCACCATAAATTCAAGTTTTTCCTTCATGGTCCGTTTACGGAAATTATCAAACTCTGCCTGCAAGCGCAGATACTTATCTTTCAGTTCTCCTAATTCTTGCTTCTTCTCTTCTAATTCAAATTCTGGTTTACCACCTTCTTTTTCTGCCGTTGCTGCGCTTTCCTCCATTGCGTCCTCCAGTGTTTCTTCCAACTCCGGGTTTTCCGGATCTTGATGCTTCTTAGTCATGATATCTTTTATTTTCTTAAACATTAAAGTTTAGTTTGTATAACGGTTATCCTTATCTCTATCAATTTTGCTGCCATGCCCTTTTTGAGGGTCAATCTGTCAGTTTTTGCCGTTTTGCCCTGTCAATATTTCTTCCATTTCCGTAAATGGCAGATTTACGCCGATAATTTCTCCTACGGGATTGAGTAAAAATTTGGTTGGTACTTCTTTTACGCCGTACTTTTTGGCGATGGGAGAATCAAAAAAACGGAGGCTTTGGGCCTGATCTAAAACGTGGTAAGGCCAGATTAATCCATCTTTTTGAATGGCTTTTTTCCAGCTACTTTCCCTGGTTTCAATCCCAATACTGACAACTTCTAATCCTTTGTGGTCTTTTCCGTTTTTATGTTTTTTATAAAAGGCAACCAGTTGTGGATTTTCTCGACGACAAGGTCCACACCAGCTTCCCCAAAAATCAATCAATACGTATTTTCCTTGGAGCTTGGTCAAGGAAAATTTCTCACCATTTAGGATAGTCCCGGTGATTTCAGGTGCGGTTTCCCCTCGTTGATAGGATGGTTGCATATAGAGTGGCTTACCAACAAAATACCCGAAGAGTAGGAGTAAGATAATACCTGGAAAAATTAATTTTTTCATGATGTAAATTATTTTATGCTTTTTGACTTTTGCGTCGCTTTCTTTGATTTAAAACTTTTCTAATCCAATTCGGAATGATAATCGCACCGATCAACAATAAAACAGAAAATAAAATCCAAAAAGTCGTATGGGTATTCCAGTTGATCTGAGAAAATTCCTGCGGATCATACTGCTTCCACATCAGGTAGGCTACTACGCCTAAACCAAGAAGAATCGGGAAGATAATTCTGGATATCCGAATAGACTTGAGCACCTCGTGTTGCTCATCCGTAAATTCTTCCTGCAATTCCTGCTTCACCTAAATAATGGCTTTTTGGGATTAATTAAGTAGACTAATGATTTTTTTATTAAAAACCTGCAAGATACGCAAACCACGAGGAGTTTTAAGGTAAGAAGTTGCTATATTTAGGTGAATGGAAGAAAGCATCAAAAAATGGCGGTTGATCCTTGGTAAAAGTGTGGAAGAAGGAGCTGGCATGGACCTATCCGAAGAAATGCAGGGTATGGACGATGTGCTAGATGCCCTTTATGATTCCGACCAAGAAGGCAATCTCGGCAGTTCTTCGCCCAACGTCAATCGTTGGTTAGGAGATATTCGAAAATATTTTCCAGACAAGGTGGTACAGGTGATGCAAAACGATGCACTTGATCGTTTAGGTCTCCATCAAATTTTGACCGAACCAGAACTACTCAAAACGATTGAACCGGATATCCATTTGGTGGCAACTTTGCTGACTTTGAAAAAGATAATTCCTCGACGAACGAAAGATACCGCTCGTATGGTCGTGGGTAAATTGGTCAAAAAAATTGAGCGCCAGCTAAAAAATCCGATGCGAGAAGCGATCATGGGCAGTATTCATCGAGCCAAGCGCAATCGTCGACCGACTTTAAAAGAAATTGACTGGAATAAAACCATTCGCGTCAATATGAAGCATTACCAGCAAGATATTAAAACGATAATACCTGAAACCCTGATTGGATATGGTCGTCGAGGAAAAGCACTCAAAAAGGTAATTCTACTGGTGGATCAAAGTGGTTCGATGGCCAGTTCGGTGGTATATGCAAGTATTCTCGCAGCGGTGATGGCTTCTCTAAAATCTTTAAAAACTCATTTGGTGGTTTTCGATACGGCAGTGGTGGATCTAACCCCTGAGTTGGCTGATCCTGTTTCAGTACTCTTTGGTACCCAATTAGGAGGTGGAACGGATATTTGTCAAGCCTTAGAATTTGTACAACCATTGATTCAGCGACCTACGGATACTATTTTGGTGCTGGTCAGCGACTTGTTTGAAGGTGGCAACAAAGGGGATTTATTAAAAACTGCGGCTAGTATTCAGCGTTCTGGAACCAAATTTATAACCTTACTCGCGTTGAGCGATCAAGGCAAACCGGTTTATGATCGAACGATGGCCGAACGATTTGCGGCACTAGAGATTCCAGCTTTTGCCTGCTCACCAGAAAAATTTCCGGATTTGATGGCTGCGGCAATTAAGGGAGAAGACTTAAGCAGTTCACGGAATTAAATTTACTATTAGATGGAGATCCAATTTCCGGAACTACTTAAAACAGATAATATAAATTAATTAGATACCTACCCATGCGGGTAGGAAACAGACCATTTTATTTTTTGATCTTTGGAAATAAGAGAAATAGTAGCTCTAAAACTTATAATGACCCGTTAAACATACTAGGTGTTAACTACTAATTCCCCAAAAAATCAGATGTAGGGATGGTCTTCAGTGAGAATCTGTGGCTATCCCTTATTTTATAAACGGGCCTTTCAAGATAGACTTCTGATAATTGAATGCTACTAAGTACTTGGTCAAAAATAATGATAAGTTATGACAGAGGGTATTTTTTGTTTAGACGAGGCAAAAAACGTAGGGATAGCCGTAGCTATCACGAGGCTTTTTAACGAAGTATAAATAAAAAAGAGACCGTCATAGGTTATTAATTATTTTGAACACGTACTTATAATAATTATTTGATATGAAAACAACCCCACTAATTTTATTCTTGCTCTTTACCTCCCTCGCTTCTGGGTGGGGTTTCCAGTTTGAAGAGATGAAAAATCCCAATTCACCTTCTTCTAAGATGTATAAAAAAGTCGTTCAAGCATTGGGAGTTGGAAAATATGATCTAGCGGAAGCCCGACTGGATTCAACTTTAATGCTAGCTATCAAAGAAAAAGACATCTTGAATATAACAGCAGCATATGAAGGCTTGATTGAAATAAACTATCTTAATAATAAACTATCAAAAGCGAAAGACTACGCATTTGAAGCCATTGATCTTCTTAAAGATACAGAGGATTCATTGCGCTTGTCACCTATATATTCCAGAATAGCGTCAATTAACATGAAAAATGGTGATTTTGAAAAAGCTCGCAGCTTTTTGGAAAAAGGAGAAGCTTACGCAGTAAATCAAAAAAAAAGCAATCCATTTTACGTTAACTATACCGCATGGAACCGCTTTTACAAAGGCATAGGTAAGCCTGATTCATCCATTCACTACTTATTGTTATTAGTAGATAAAACCAGTCAAACTGACACTGTTAGATTAAGCCATACTTATACCGAAATTAGCAGAATATTTTTTGCTTCAAATAACAACGATAGAGCCCTGGAATTTGCTGATAAAGCATTAGCGTTAATTAGTACTGAAAAGTATAAACTTTCGAGAGCGAAAATTGAATCTACGAAAGCAAAAATTTTAACTAGTCTAAAACGATATGACGAAGCGGAAGCCCTACTAAAACTGGACAGTCCAATTTTTGACAATCCCCGATTAATTCAATACAAAGTAGATAAATATGTACTAAAAGCAGAAATCGCTATAGCTCGATCAGATTACGACCAAGCAGAAAGCATTATTACAAATATAAATTCAACGGTATTTAAAGAATATTCCTTTCCGCTAATTAGGATAAATATAATAAAGGCTAAAATTGCATTGGCAAAAGGTCAGCTTCAAAAAATGGCTACTATTTTAAAAGAAACTAACGCTCAATTAGACAAGGTTAATCATCTGAACATTAAACGATCCTATCACATACTTGCTAGTAAATATTACCAACGTATTGGTGATTACAAAAACTCCAACCAAGCATTACTAGCCAAAGAAATCATACAAGATTCGTTGTATAATATCCAACGGATGAATTTCGCACAAAATCTGGAAGCTAAATATAAAAGAGATCAACAAGATCAGCAAATCGCAACCATGGAGATTCGAGAGGAGCTTAATCAGGCCCGAATGACACAACAGCGTTGGTTGATTTTCGGAGCCTTAGTCTTAGCCGCTATCTTTGCAGGGCTATTTTTTAAATTCTCTCAACAAAATAAAAAAATTAAAGAACAAAACAGTGTTATTTCAAAAGCACTCACTGAAAAAGAAGTACTGCTAAAAGAGATTCACCACCGAGTCAAGAATAACTTACAAGTGATCTCTTCTCTTCTAGGTTTGCAATCAAGAAAAATCAAAGATCAAGTGGCGCTTGATGCGATTAATGAAGGTCGGACCCGCGTCCAGTCCATGTCATTAATCCACCAGAATTTGTATAAAGAAAACAACCTCACTGGTATTGAGATAAAAGACTATCTAGGAAAACTATGTAAAAATCTTTTTGCCACTTATAATATTTCCAACGATCAAGTTCGATTAGAAACTAACATCGAAGATATTATTTTAGACGTGGATAGCATTGTCCCTATTGGACTAATTTTAAACGAGTTAATCAGCAACGCACTAAAGCATGCCTTTCCGAATGGAAAATCTGGTATCATAAGCATTGATATTTCTGAAGATCAACAAGGATTATTAATGGCCGTACGGGACAATGGGGTTGGAATAAAATCAGAAGATCCATTCGTTAACACAGATTCTTTTGGATATCATTTGATCAAGGCTTTTCAACGAAAATTAAACGCAGATTTGGATATTTCTGGAAAAAATGGAACTTCCGTCAGTATGTTGATTAGAAATTATAAAATAGCAGCTTAAGGAATATGTTCATAATAAATTTACATTTTTGGCTTGATCTTTTTGCCACTGACTTCGTTAAAAAGCCTCGTGATAGCGCGGCTATCCCT
>CAZYAC010000213.1:0-8966 GCA_964645475.1 uncultured Saprospiraceae bacterium
TCCATAAAAAACGATTTATGCCGAGCATAATGAGTTTTTTAGGGCCGAAGAGTAGCCGCAAAAGAAGCAGTCAAATGTTATAAGTTATTCTTTTATTGATCCTTAATAAGGTTTTTAAACTAAAAAAGCCGTCCAGTATTAACTGAACGGCTTAAATAATTAGTTTGTCAAGGTGTGGTAAAAGGAGTTTTACTCTCCTTTTCTTATTACATTGATTTTTCCATCGTCTCCATACAATTCACGGGAAATTTTGTTGTAAGCCATGGCAGCCTCTTCTGCCGTAGCAAACATTCCTATATGCATGGATCTACGATCTTTAGAAATAACCGCACGGTAACGGTGATTTTCTTTATAAACTCCGGTGTAGCCTGCTGAGCTACTACTTTTTCGTTTTCTGCTGGCGGTGCTTCGTGAGCGCCACTCAACATTGTCAATTCGGCAATCTAGTTTATTACCGTTTACAGTACCTACTAAATTTTTCACCTTAGTGCGGTCAGATTTTTTGAATTTTTCAGCAACTAATTTGTGTAAATAATAGGTTTCAATTTTAAAACTACCATCTCTGGTAGGCTTTGTTTTTTGAAAAACAGCGCAACCACTAGAATGACGTCGAAGTCGGTTAATTATATCCAACTTCTTCATCTTCGAATCAGTGGTAAGGTATTTATAGACTTTATCATCAATGGTTACCTTCTCGTCTGAATTTTTTAATTTAACTTCGTACATTGTAATATCTCTCTTTTAATGTTAAGTAAATAAAAATTTAATAATTATTCCAATGCTTTGAATTCAAATACATTGAAAGTTAGCCTGACAAACTAAATAGTAAAATGTAATTATCGTGTCAAAGATACTTTTTTTTTCTAATTCTTTCGAAAATTTTATTTTTTTCACATGATATGTAAAGTTTATAACAAATGGTAAACAATGACCCAGAATTGATAAACAATAGTTTGGAGATGCGCCGGTGCTTTGATTTAGCAAGGCTTGGGAAAGGAAAAGTCAATCCGAACCCAACTGTAGGTAGTATTTTATTAAATAATAATATGATTATTGGAGAGGGTTATCATCAACATTTCGGTGGAAAACATGCGGAAGTAAATTGTTTTGAATCTGTTTTAACCAAAAATATACCAAAAATCCCTAATAGTACACTATTTGTAAGCCTAGAACCATGCTGCTTCAAAGGAAAGACTCCAGCTTGCTCTGATTTAATAATAAAACATAAGGTAAAGGACTTAAGAATCTCAACAATAGATAAAACGCCAAAAGTTAATGGTAAAGGATTAAAAATTTTAAGCAATAATAATGTCAAAATAAAGACAAAATATTTAGAAGAAACTGGAGATTGGTTTGTCCGAAATCGAACAGTTTTTGTAACTAAAAAACGTCCTTATGTTATCTTAAAATATGCTGTTTCTAAGGACGGATATATTGGACAGGTAGATAAAAAGATTTGGCTGACCAATTCCATATCAAAAAGATTGGTTCATAAGTGGCGGAGTGAAGTTGGAGCCATAATGGTTGGTACAAACACCGCCTTAACAGATAATCCAAGGCTGGACAATAGATATTATATCGGTAAATCCCCCTTAAGAATTGTCCCAGATCTACATGATAAAATTCCAAGTAATGCCCACCTAAAAGATGGAAAGACCCCAACTTGGATCTTGAGAAATAAGGATATATTGCCTACTGATTCTGTGAATCTTAAATATATTCCAATTCCAACAGGTGATGCCTTTTTACCTTCGCTTTTTGGTCATTTAGTAGAAGCAAATATTGACACCCTATTGGTAGAAGGAGGAGCCAAATTACTTGAGAGTTTTATTAAATCTGGTTTTTGGGATGAAGCAAGAGTATTTGAAACGAATCATACATTAGGTCACGGTATTCCTGCTCCTAGAATAAATGGTCAAAATAAAGTAGTTGAATGGATTGGTGAGGATCGGCTTACCTTTATTTATCCGAACCATTAACTTCTCTACTTTAAGGTTATAAGGCGATCCCAATAATAAATCCTGTTCGGCGGTGTTTCCATTGGTCATAGGAGAATACAAGATCCAAACGAAGCAAACGAAAAGCCTTGAACCCAATATTGTCAAGTCCAACATTAAATTCAAAATACTCTTTTTGATCCTCAGTAAATAAAAAGGAGGCTCCAGCGACTGTTTTCCAACCTAATTTACGAAGTAAAGGAAGTTTGTCGAGAATATAGCCGTCGAAATTATGTCGAAAATGCATCTGTGTCCAAGCACCATTCACACTGCGTTCATAATATGGAAGAAGAAGAAAGGTACTTAGATATTTGCTTGGATTGGCCACAAGAAATTGGTTACCTGTAAAATGTTGCCAATCAATAAACCGGAGGTTGTTTTTACGCAAAAATGTTCCTACTTCCAAATTAAAGGCAGTACGACCAATTAATCCAAAAGTGAGCTCATCCCAATAATTAATCCAAATTTGATCAAAATCAACATCGCTACCAAACGCTTTAATACCACGACGGTAATGGATCCAAACATCTGGTTGATCGGAGCCTACAATAAACTTACGCTTTGGATATGTTAGGTATTTTTGATTAATTCTAATTCGGAAACTAGCATTAAAGATAAGCGCTTGATGTCGGGCAGGAGTTGGCACATCAATCCTAGCAGTTATAATATTATTAGGTTCAAAGAGATCATCTTTATTGAAAAAACTAGTTTCTGAAGTATTATTCAAATAGCTACGATCTTCATATTCAAATCCTCCAGAAAAAAGAAGACCATTGATAATTTCGTGACGAAGTCGAATTTTACCAAACTCGCGTTGATAAAGATGGAGAAAGTTTTTGTGTTGAAAAGTTGAAGTAATCGAATTATATTCCCGATTCACCGGGTTCCCACCATTGAATTGTCGGGTATTACTTCCTCCAGTAATTCTTAATCTAGTAAAATGGGTTCGATTAAAATTATACTCAAATACTCCTTCTGCTCGCAGTTTTTTATCGCTAAAGCCGTATTGGAGCGTTCCAGACAACCTAAGTCCACGGGTATTGTATTTATCGTAGGTTTTCCGATAACTCATATTCAAATTCGCATAATAGCCTTGAACTGGATTAAACAAGACGGTGGTTAAGGGAGATTGGAAATTTAAGACCTTTTTTTCATAACTATTTTGCCAAGTATATCCAAGCAGAATATCCCAAACTTTGAATTTGTTATTTTTTCTATCAAGGGAATCTAAGAAAGGTTTTGATTCCCATATTTTCTGTAGGCTATCTTTTTTCACATAATCTAAGCCTTCTTCTACGGTCAGTGGAATCGGTCTGATAGAATCCCAATAAGTTTGTTCCTTTTCATTGGCTCCCTCTTCTACTTTAAAAATTTCTTGTGAGAAATATTTATCTGGAAAGGTTTTATTTAATTCATAATTTGAAAAAACTCCCGTGAAATTTCCTTCTGCTTCGAACCCTAAAAATCCAAATTTAAAATCAAGCGATTGTGAAAGAAGCATCCATTTATCGGGTTGTTCAACTGGTACGTGAACTTGCGTAATTACCAGCGTATCCAAGGCAGCTTGTTTGATAGCTTTACCGGTGACATAAAGTTCTGTACTTTGAATATTCCATAAGTCTTCGACAATATAGATATAACCAGATAGCACTGGATCAGATTCTCGTTTTTTAAGCACCTGAATTTTATTGATTTGATAGCCATTCTCATCGAAAAAAGTACCGATAAGTTTATATCGATAATATTGGAACGCCGTATTTCCAATAGGAGAAAGCAACTCTCGTTCGATATTAATATGATTATTGTAAAAGTCAAAATCCATCAACGAAGCACGGTTAAAACCAAAACCATTATCGTTTCCGCTTACTTTGGAAGAGAACATTTCCTCTTTTAATTTATCTGGTTGTGCTCGAGAAAGTCTCGCTTGAGATTCAGAAAGATAGATGATACCTTGTCCAGTAGAATCAAGCGTCCCGCCAAGATCTCCAATTTCTTGTCCAAGGATTTTCTCAGGGGCTTTAACTAATCGTTGATTTCCTTTGATATAAACGTCACATTCATAGGATGTAACAAGCTCCTTATAGTATTTCCGCTTTGCGATTGCTTTACGGATTATTGGATACGCTGGATCTTCAGCATCGGCGCGAATGACCACTTCTGTCAGTTGGACAGATTCCTTGCTCAGCTGAATATTCAACTCTTGTGGTTGGTCCGTCATCTTAACCGTAAAGATTTTTTGTTGGTAGCCAACGTATTGGCAGACAATTTTATATTCACCAGCGGGAAGATCGAAAAGGTATTCCCCGTCTAAATTCGAAGTGGTTCCCTTTGTGGTTCCTTGAACATATATACTAGCAAAAGGAAGCGGGTCATTGTTGGTGCTGGTAATAAGCCCCTTTAGTTGGGCAAAGAGCTGGTTGGATGGAAGGATAAAAATGAAGCATAAAAATAGTAGCGGGTATTTTTTCATTGCGAATTCTGATTTCAAAACAAAGATAAGTGATTTTCTAATGAAAACTACCTAAAAATATTAAAGATAGAACTTGTATTTATAACTCCAATAAGGGATATTTATTTTTAAAATAATTAAGAACGGTTTCCCAATTTGGATATTGAACCGAACCAAATTGTAGAAATTGTCCAGAGAAATTTTCTTGTCCTCTTCCTTTATCATGATCGTCTATAAGATAGTCTCCACGGTTAAGACCTTTGTTTGGAGAAATGATAAGACGATTTACCATTTCAAATCCGAGATGATCTTCTATCCACAAGCGTTTCTCCGTATAGCAAAGTGGATTTTGTACGGAAGGAGCCGTAAGGATATAAATATCGAATGCTGGCTGTAAGCTTAGATATTGTATAGCAAAAATTGCATCTTTAATTGGTAATAATTTTCGAAAAAAATCAAATTGACTTTGAGGGAATTGAATTTGGGGGTTATCAAGTAAGGCTTGTTGATGTGCTTTACTATAATCGCAGAGGACATCGTCCATGTCAATGTAAATTATTTTTTTCATGGTGATGAATTAATAGGAGTTTTATTCTCTATTTTTGAGTTCCTCCCGGATGGCTTTTAATTCTGGGAAGGTTGCCGTCAATCCTCCAACGGTGCAGATCCAAATTATTATTCCGGTAGAAGAATTGTCGGTACCTGTAAAATATTCTCGAAAAACAAAGAATCCTAATGCAAGAATCAAAACAATAAAAATTCCAATAAGGGTTTTTGTTCCTTTTTCTTTTTCAAGAAGTTTTTCGGTAGATAGATTTTTTAATTCCTCTTTATTCATATGCAGAAGCTTTATTTGTGTAGTTGTTCTCAAAATGAAGTATTTCTGGAAAGTTAGCAAAAAAAACACATTTATCACTACCATTTCCTCTTCAACCTCCCTACCCTTTGGCTACAAATTGCTTACTTTTGACCTTCTTTGGAAAAACTTTTCTAATATAAATTAAATGAAATGAGTGAAGGGGATAAATTGCCCAAACCGATGCTGAGTTCGATTCACCTACCGGTAGCGGTTTCCTGGCAGGAGATTCAGAAGCGTGCTAGTGAGGCGGCGATAGGCAAGGTAATCGAGAAATCGCCGGTAAAAATTACGATAACGGATTTAGTGATCTGGGAAGAATTTAATCTAATCAAGGTTCAGGTAAAAACCCAAGGAACCTACGATGGAATTATACGATTATCGATGCGTCCAGTGTTTGATAAAACAAAAAATAAGTTTGAATTCAATGATTTGAAATTGGATATGGCGGCTGAAAGTTTTCTTCAAAAAGGAGCGGTCTTCCTCCTCCGTGGAGTAATCGAAAATCAATTGGAGAAAATACTAGATCGATCATTAGACGAACCAATCAGAGAATTTACTGCGAAAGCCAACGAACAATTGAAATCTTTTAAGCCAATGCCCAATGTTGATTTGGATGGAGAATTAAAAGAGTTTAAGTTAATTGATTTTGGATACGATGATAATGGAGTCATGTTGTCAATGGCAGCTGAAGGGGTTTTGTCAGTACGGGTTAAGTAATGAACAACGAATTAAGAGTCTGCTCTGATAAGTGTTTTTCTCGCAGAGTTCTCAGAGATCTGCTTGCCGGCAGGCAGGCGTGTAAATCTTTATATCGCGAAGGTATTATGCCTAAAATTTATTTTCAACTAATTAGAATTTTTCAATTATCTTAGTTTTCGGTGCGGACTCAATATTGAAAATACAATTACTTTCCTGATACTATTCTAATCAAACATATCCAATCTCTTCGGTTAATTGAATTTTACTTTTAGCGAAACTTCCTGAACCGAAAGCTATTTCTTTTCCGGCCTCATTGAATAAAGTGGATTCTGCCATCAATAAATTTTTTGACTTATAACGGATCTTGCCAATTGCTGTTATTTTTCCTTGATTGGCGGGTCGAATAAGATTAATATTAAAGTTAGTGGTTAGGACAAAGACGTCTGTTATGATGGAATTTGCCGCAAAAAAAGCGGCGTCGTCCAATAATTTAAAATAAACCGATCCATGAATGGCTCCCAAGGCATGGAAATATTTTTCAGAAATAGTTATAGATATCGTGGCTTTTTCAAATTCAATTTCACACTCAGTCGTTTCATAAAGATGAGTATTTACGTTGGACTTTAAGTACATCCGTTGGAGTTTAT
This sequence comes from uncultured Saprospiraceae bacterium, assembly GCA_964645475.1. Taxonomy (GTDB): domain Bacteria; phylum Bacteroidota; class Bacteroidia; order Chitinophagales; family Saprospiraceae; genus JALZUU01. The sequence goes on from CAZYAC010000213.1 coordinate 6,652, forward strand.
TAAAATGTTCGGTAGTCAAGGTTTTTAATTTTTAGGTTCTTAAATAATTAGGTTAATTAATAGCTATATCTCCATCAGCACCGTATCTCTCATTAATCGCACCTCTTCCATTTTTACGCCATCCCATCTTTTTGCGAAGGTGCTAAATAAATAAGAGATGAGATCAGCAATATCTTTATCGGTCATTTTAGGATCATTGATGTAAGCAGGCATTTTCATATTATAATTGTTTTCTCCAGAATCATAGCCTCTAAAAATAGTATTTACAACTCCGAATTTTGGCCCTGTCAGGATTTTAGAATTCGAAAGTGTGGGTGCCAAATTTTTTAACCCTAGTCCATCTGTTCCATGACAAGCAACACAATATTTTTTAAAAATCTTTAATCCATTCGTTCTATTATCATCTGCCATAACCGTTTGAAATTTTGGTGCAAGTTGATTTTCTTCTTTCTTATTTTTGATAGCTGCAGATAATTGATCGGTAAGCAGCGTCGAGTAAGAATTATTCTTTGCGAATTTATAAAAATCTTCCAATCGAGGATAAACACCTGCCACAATAGCTTCTACCATCCTTTTATCTTCAGGGTACTTATCATAAATTGTATATAATTCCTTCCATAGGTTAGGATGTTTTCCGAGGGTGGCTGCCAAATTAATATCTACAATGCTGTTATCCATAGAACGTATTTTATTATAGAGTTGGCGGTAAACTGTTTCTGTGTTTTCAGTATCAATAATTTTATTTCTCTGCAAAATTGGCAATAAAGAAATACAGAAAGCTGGAGTCACTTCTTCTACCTTTAGGTTGTTAAACAATTTACTATTAACAAGACCAATCGCTTTTAAAATATACCAAGCATGAATACAGCCCGGACCTAGACTTGGTTGGGCAGCAATACGTTGAAGCTGATTCAATGTTTCTTCATCTATTTCATCTCTAAAAACTAATTCTTTTTGTGCGAATAAGCGAGTAGCCATATTTGGAGCTAACAATAATTTGGGAAGATCAACGGTATTAATCTCATCTAGCTTTGGTTTTTTATGGGCACCATCCTTTCGAGTCACCCGATAAATTCGACCTTTGTTGATAATTTGATCAAGCCCTTTAGACAATATTTTCTCCCGAAGATAACTGGACATATAGGCGGCATGTTGGATAACTCCTTTTCTCATATCAGTTATCAATAATGAACCGTCAAAACTCATATTAAGTCCTACCGGGCGAAACGTTTCATCATTAGAAATGATAAAATTTTTTCTTGGTGTTTGTTTGGCAATTTGATTGACTTGATCGATATTATAACTCGCAATAAGGTTTGCTTCTGGCGCACAAACAAAAGCATTATTCTGATAATTTTTTCCTAATCCATCACTATGAAAAAAAAGCGGAGAACATGCAGAAGTATAAGATTTCACTTTACCGATCGAATCAAGGCTATTGAGTTCATAACCTCGGTTTATGGAAGTAGCTTGAATTGGATGAATTCGCATATTATCCGTATAAAAATTGCCGCTATTTTCTTTTATCTTTTGATAGGGATTATTTAATAAAACATTGGGCATGGTTACATCACCGATTAAAGCAGCTGAATTGTGATTATAAACCAATCGGCCCATTTCATCTGATGAGATTCCCCATTGCCCTCGAAAGGAAGTAATTTCTTTTTTCCAAATTCCTTCTTGCCGTTGATACCTTGCATTTGATTTTGCACTGTAGATCCAATTATCAAGATTATAGTATAGACCATTCGGTTGATGCTCAATATTTCCTCCAACTACATATTTATCATCTACGATTTCGATTTCAATTGGTTTATCCTTTTTAATTTTAGCAAATTTTAAGTTGGTACCATCTGTGAATAAAATTCCATCATAAACGAAAGAGAGCGCACGTGGATTGACCAATTTATCAAGAAATATTTTTTGAGTATCCATTTGGCCATCATCATTTATATCATCGAGAATAACGATTCTCCCGTCCGGAAGATCTTCCTCACTCCCATCAAGGTCTCGCATATATCCGTTCATTTCAACTACCCAGATACGTCCTTTAGCATCTTCTGCAATCGCGACTGGATTGGTAATCATGGGAGCTTGGGCTATCAAAGAAATTTCCAAATCTTCAGGTAAAATAAATTCATCGGTATTGGCAGTGACCTCAAAAGTTGGTGAGGTTTCTTGGCAGGAAAACAGCATGCCAAGAAAAAGAAAGAATATATAATTTAAGAAAGAATTTTTCATTTTAAGAAGCTTATTCTAATTAGTCGTCCCTTAAAAAGGGACATTATTGATTACAGAAGTTAAAAACTGGTTGC
>CAZYAC010000214.1:0-5533 GCA_964645475.1 uncultured Saprospiraceae bacterium
TAAAAAACACAATGACCAGAAAAAATATATTTCGCATTTTTTTCATACCGCAATTTAAGCATCTTTAGAAAATAAAACCAGTCCCTATATTGTTAATGAAGAATTAAAAATTTTTTAACGAATAAAGCTCACTAACGTCTTTTCTCCTAACAATACAGTCTTACTAAAAAAAACACGAATCAAGTACATTATTAATTATTGAACAGACTTATAAAAGTAAGCAAGTTGAAATTCTACGATAAAAGCTATACACGCAAGAAGGCCTCTGCGTCTCTGCGTCTTTGCGAGAAAAAACACTTTTAAGCACAGACTTCATCCTTTATAAAAACAATACGAACCAAGGCCATTATTAATTATTGAACCGACCTCTACAACCAAGAAATTTGAAATTCTTCCATGTCTTTTACGATAAAAGATAACCCCGCAAGAAGGCCTCTGCGTCTCTGCGAGAAATAAATTTTTTAGAATAAACCATTCTTCATTACACAAATACAATAGATGGTGTTATTAATTATTCATTAAAAAAAGACTGAATTCTCTGCACCAACAACCCCGTCATCCGTTTTCTCAGCTCTCGCTCGTGCGCCTGGTAAATCTCCCATTCCTCCACGGTAAATTGACCGACAATAATTCCAATCAATAAATTTTTAAACTTCAAATCTTTCCGAATCGCGTGATCAATATATTCCAATCTTTTAGGTTTCGAGAGTGTATAAAACTGTCCCTTCCGCAAATCTAAATAACTTCGAAAGACAACCAGTAATAAATCATTTTGAAATTTTAAAATAGGCCGTAGGCAAGTGTTTTGAAAACGCTCTTCCGGCGAAGTAGCCGCATCTTCTAAAATCATTGGCAGCGCAAGCCGAATATTTTTTACAGATAAATCTCTATTATTGGTGTCCATATTGATAAACTAAATGATAGTGGTTTTGGCTACGCAAGTATAAGCCCAGCCTTCATCTTAAAAGATTAAACAAGAGGCAAACCCAATAGTTTTTAACCTATATGACTTTTGCGATAAAAGATATACACGCAAGAAGGTCTCTGCACCTCTGCGTCTCTGCGAGAAACCCCTATTAAGCGCAGACTCATCCTTCATAAAAACAACACGAGCAAGGGCATTATTAATTAATAAATCCACTTTAAAAAGAAAGTAAATTGAAAACCTAAATCTTATTGGAATTTATTTCAATGCATAAATCGAATGCGATAAAAGATATACACGCAAGAAGAGCCCGCGGTCACTCTGCGTCTCTGCGAACTCTGCGAGGAATAAATTTTAAGTAGACTCACCCTTACAAAAAAGAAACACGAACTAAATACATTATTAATTATTGCCCCGCCCCCTAAAAGCAAAAAAGTTAAAATTCTCCTATGACTTTTGCGATAAAAGATATACACGCAAGAAGGTCTCAGCGTCTCTGCGCCTCTGCGAGAAAAACAAAAAAAAGACCTTATTCATTAACCCCTGCCATCGCCCGTCCCGCCAACCATCCACCCGTCCACGCCGCCTGAAAATTAAAACCTCCCGTCACCGCATCGATATTAAGAACCTCTCCTGCAAAAAACAAATTAGGTAAGTTTTTACTTTTGAATGTCTTAAAATCTATTTCTTTTAACAAAACACCTCCAGCAGTTACAAATTCATCCTTAAAGGTGCTTTTTCCTTTGACAGCATAAGTTCCTTGTGTCAATTCCGTCACGAGTTTATTAAATTGTTTCTTGGCCAAATCGGCCCACTTACGATCTTCTTCGATTCCCGCCGCTGCTGTAAGCCGTAGCCATAAACGTCGAGGAATGTCAAATTGCGGATACTTTACTACGAGTCGCAATCGGTTTTCTTCCTTAATTTTTTGGAGTTCTTGTTCGGCGTTATTATAGTTGAGATCACCGAGCCAGTTGACCTGCAAACTGAAATCATATTGTTTTTCATTTAACAGCCGCGCACCCCATGCCGACAATTTAAGTACTCCCGGACCACTTAATCCCCAATGCGTAATGAGTAGTGGACCATTCGCTGCCAGTTTTGTGCCCGGTACTTTTACCAGCGCATTCGGAACCGATAATCCCGCAAGATTTTTTATTCTTTCGTCTTTGATATTAAACGTAAAAAGAGATGGGACAGGAGCGATGGTTTGATGACCAATCTCTTTTAACATCGCCCAGATTTTGGGATTACTACCAGTAGCAAGCATTAGTTTATCTGCTCGGTAATCCGCTGCAGGGGTCGTGATAACCCACTGTTCAGAATCATCGGCAGCGAGCGAAATTTTAGTAACACGCGTACTTTTCAAAACCCGTACTCCTGCTTTCTGCGCAGCACCCAGTAAGCAATCAATTACTGTTTGAGAACGATCTGTTACGGGAAACATTCTACCGTCCGCTTCGACCTTAGTTTTAACGCCTCGACTTTCAAACCAATCTACCGTATCTTGACACTGAAATTGATGGAAAGGACCTAATAGTGGTTTCTCTCCACGTGGATAAAATTTGGTAAGGGGCTTGGGTTGAAAACAAGCATGAGTCAGATTACAACGACCTCCACCAGATATTCTTACTTTTTCCAACACGGACTTTCCCCTTTCTAAGATGGTTACAGACAGATTTGGATTGGCTTCAGCACAGGTAATCGCTGCAAAAAAACCAGCAGCACCACCACCCACAATATAGACTTGCTTTTTCTCTGACACAGAATACTTAATTTTATAGAAATAAGTTTATAACTCAATACAACGAAACTACGTCCTTTTAGGGAGAATCCAAAGATTGAAGGAGTTAAGTATTTCGTCGCAATTTTTATATAAAAATATTGAATGAACTCCCTTCTAAAACAAATAAAGTTGGATTCATTTAAATCAAGAAACAGCGTTAGATATAAAACGATTATAAGAAAGCAGATATACACGTTCAAGAATTTTCGATCGCTCTGCGTTCTCTGCGCCTCTGCGAGAGAAAAAAAACAATATCCGTCTCTAATCCTAAAAATATAAAGAGAGGACAAATCCCCAAGAAAAAGGCAACATATCTACTAAATATCTTTGCGCCTTTGCGTCTCTGCGAGAGAAAAACAATATCCCTCTTCATTCCCAATAAAATGGTAAATGGTCAAATTATCAATGATTAGAAGAAAACAGATATACACGCTAAAAGACTCTGCGCCTCTGCGATCTCTACCAGAAAATATTTTTCAATATAAGGCAATCTAATAATTTGGAAACATAGTCAAGTAATAGCAGTATTAAATATAAGAAAGTAAAACCCATTACTCAAAAAATCATTACCCCAAAGCTTCTTTCTTTTTCTTAAATTTGTACCAATCAATATTTAAACCATCATGGCTTTACAGGCACTCGAAACGGAGCAAAAAGCGCTCGAAATTAACCTAGATGATAATATCTACGGGACCTTTGCCGAAATCGGCGCCGGACAAGAGGTAGCACGCTACTTTTTTCAGGTCGGTGCAGCAGCTGGAACCATCGCTAAAACGATCTCCGCCTACGACAAAGTTTATTCAGACAAAATCTATGGATTGGAAGCCAGTGGACGCTACGTGTGTGAGTCCCGATTGTATAAGATGTTGGACCATGAATATGATCTGATGATCGAGCGGCTAGAAAATCAGCGACCTAATGCTAATTTTTTCGTTTTTGCAGATACTATTGCCGCCATCAATTACACCAAAACCATCAAAGGCGATGGTTGGTTAGGATTGCGATTTCAGCTTTCGCCTAATGGCCTTCCGAATGATATTGTACTCCACGTAAAGATGTTGGATAATGACAACCATCTACAGCAACAAGCCATCGGTGTACTCGGCGTTAATCTGATTTATGGTTGTTATAAATATCACGAAGATCCTGAAATGCTTATTCAATCCTTGATGGACGGTTTACACGGACGGGTAGCGATTGATATGTTACGGTTGTCAGGTCCTAATTTTGAAGAGGTTGATAATCGTTGGCTTTGCCTGATGTTGGTCAAGCATGGATTAAGTGATGTGGCAATGTTTGGTCCAGATGGCCGCTCCGTACACGGTTCTGAATTTTTATATCGTAAAAATGTATTGGTCGTGCGAGGTAGTTTCCGACCTCCAACACTGGTGAATGTAGATATGATTCGTTCTAGCCGAGATCAGTTTTTTCAGGAACCGGAGGTGGATCCAGATAAAGCATTTGTTCTTACGGAAATCACAATGGATAATTTAAAATCCGATGGTGAACTAGAGGAAAAAGATTTTATGGATCGCGCTGATTTGCTTTGTACCCTTAATCAAACGGTGGTAATTTCCAACTGCGAAGAACAACATAAATTAGTTCGCTATCTGGCCGATTATAAGCCCGCTAATTTAGGGTTAGTACTTGGTGTACGAGAATTATTGGAAATGATCAGTACCAAATATTTTGAGAATCGGGACGGAAGATTACTGGCCAGCTTCGGAGAACTTTTTACCCGAAAAGTAAAAATGTACATTTATCCGACCATGCAAGAGGGGAGTGAAGAATTGATGAACGCAAAGAATTTACCGGTTCCAGAAGGAATCAAATTTTTGTATAAACATTTACTGGACTCCAAACATATCGTGGACATTGATGGATTCCAACAAGAGCACCTCCACATTTTTTCAAAGGAAGTATTGAGAATGTTGAAAGATGATGAAGAAGGTTGGGAGCAGATGGTTCCGCCTCGTGTCGCAAAAATGATCAAAGACAAATGCTTGTTTGGATTTCCTTATAAACAAAAAGAATTTGAATACTAAAAATAAAATGGTGAACGTGTTTTCACTACTCAGTGGAATTTGTTTTTGTTTTTTGATGGCGTGTAATACGACCTCAACACCAGTAGATGAAACGACAACTTCACCTCTGGCAAAACAAACTTCAATCACCGATACTCAAACAACGAAGATGGCTACTCCTCCAGAAATTAAAATGGATTCTTTGATTGAAACCACACATCTGATGGGAAAGTTTGATCCGTTAAAGAACAGCGACTTTATCGAAATCGAAATCCAGTATGCCGATCGTCCTGGTCAGCTTTTACATAAAGAAACCTACGCAGCCTTTATCCGCATGTATGAAGCGGCAAAAAAAGATGATATAAGATTAATCATCAAATCGGCGACCCGAAACTTTTCTGCTCAAAAGACTATATGGGAAGGAAAGTGGAATGGAAAACGTTTATTAGAAGGAAATATCAATGCCGCTAAAAAAATCCCCGACCCAGTAGAACGCGCCCTTAAAATTTTAGAATACAGTTCTATGCCAGGCACGTCCCGTCACCATTGGGGAACGGATATCGATCTCAACGCTTTTGTTAATTCCTATTTTGAAAAAGGAAAAGGAAAAAAGGAATATGACTGGTTGGCAGCCAACGCCGCTACCTTTGGTTTTTGTCAACCTTATACACCCAAAGGACCCAACCGTCCCGATGGATACAACGAAGAAAAATGGCACTGGTCTTATTTACCACTCGCCAAACGATTATCTGACCAATATCAAATCCGCCTGACCGATTCAGATATCTCTGGTTTCGA
>CAZYAC010000214.1:5633-8920 GCA_964645475.1 uncultured Saprospiraceae bacterium
TCAAAACTAACATGGCTCTAACAGAATCCACTATGCTCCCCCTCGGTACCGAGGCACCAAATTTTCATATCAAAGACACCGTCAGCGGTAATTACTATAGTCTCGACGATCTGAAATCTGATAAAGCAACGGTGATCATGTTCATTTGCAATCACTGCCCTTACGTCATTCACGTTAACCCGGAATTAGTACGGATCGCTAACGAATATCGGAGCAAGGGCGTAGCATTTATTGCGATTAGTTCTAATGATGTCAAAACACACCCAGAAGATGGTCCAGATAAAATGAATCTTGTAGCCAAAGTATTGCGTTTCCCATTCCCATATTTATACGATAAACACCAGGAAGTAGCTAAAGCCTACGATGCGGCTTGTACACCTGATTTTTATGTTTTCGGTGGGGACCTAAAACTCGCTTACCGAGGCCGTCTGGACGACTCCCGTCCAGGGAATGGTATTCCATTGACGGGTACAGATTTGCGAGAAGCTATTGATGCAGTATTGAATGGGACAACGATAGAAAAACAATATCCAAGCATGGGCTGTAATATAAAATGGGCGTGACATGCCTCGCTCCGTATGGTTACGATAGAGACAAGGCATGCCTTGTCTTGTCTCTACCCAAAATACTTCCCTAACGCCTTCATAAAATCTTTTTTTCGACTAACTGAAACGTCGATTTCCTGACCGTTTTCCATTTTTACATAGCCACCTTTGCCACGCATATATTGCTGAATACGATTGATGTTAATGGTGTAGGATCTGTGGATTCGAACAAATTTTAGTGGATTACCAATCATGGATTCCAGTGCGCTAAGGGTTTTGCATACCAGCATTTTTCGACCATCACTAAAGTAAAGGTGCGTATAGTTACCTTCTGCATGTAGACTAATAATCTCTTCTGTTTTTTCAAAATTAAGACCACCCATGATAGGTAAGAGAATCTTTTGACGGATTTTATTAGAAGAGGACGGTTGACGTTGTGAAGCATTATTCATAATGGGCAGATTTAAAAGATTAATAGAATTCGACTGATTGGGTTTAATTTAGTTAGCTCAATGTTTGTGAACTACTTACGTAACAAGTTTAAAGAGATTAAAGGGAGTAAACAAACCAAATATCGCTTATAAGTCAGGTTTCTGATTTGATTTTACCAATCTAATTATTTACCTTTCCTGACTAATAACTGACAATAAGCTATGTCAAAAACACCATCTGATAAATTATTTCGACTGATCCATTCTCTTTCTGGGTCAGAACTTCGCTATGTTTCTATCTATTTGAAGCGGCAAGCAACCCGTAGTGATCAGAAATATTTATTGCTCTTTCAAACGATTGCTGCGCAGGCAACTCAAGACGAAACAGCTTTGCAAAAAAAAGTATATGGTGACGAAAAAATTACGAGTAGAAAATATTCTCAACTTAAAGCGTATCTCTATCAGGCCCTTCTAAATGCTTTGCAATTGTACGACGAAGGTTCTTCCATCGTTTATAAAATAAATAACCTCTTGCAAAAGGTACGGGTGTTATACAATCGCTCTCATTATCGAGAATGTTTGGAACTATTGACGAAGGGAAAAAAAATAGGAGAAGAATATGAATTATTTTTAGAACTAGTTGAAGTGTTAGACTGGCGCAAAAAAATTGCCTACGCTCGAGAAAATATCGCTTTCTTGGATGCTGAGTTACAAAATATTGATAAGGAAGAACAGAGCCACGTAGAACAAATCAGAAACCTTTCTGTTTACCAACGGATACTTTACGAATTGATCATCAGCCGACGAAAATACGCCGTCTTACGTAGCGCCGATCAGCAGCAGTGGCTTGCCGAAATATTAGCACATCCACTACTCGAATCACCTGAGAAAGCTTTGTCCATTCGGGCTAGAATCCTCTATTTTCGGATTCGAAGCAATGCTGCTTATTCGATGCTTAAATACGACGATTTTTATTCCTACAGTCAATCTCAAATTGATTTAATGGAAGAATATCCTATGCTTTTGCGCGAAGATAAATCTGCCTATATCTATGGTATGACCAACCTTATTCAGGCCTGCGGATTATTGAAAAAATATGATGAGGTGAAGTATAATTTATTGAAATTCAAAGAGTTAAAAGGGGTTTCGAAAGATGATGATTTCCGTATTTTTAAACATTATAATGCACTTACCTTCCGCCTGTGTATTCAGACAGGAGCTTTTGAGGAAGGATGGAAAGTGTTCCAAGAGCATTTAAAAGATTTGCCGAGGTATGAAGGACAATCATTGGAGCGAGGCAGTTTTTATTTTCAGTATTTCTATATTAGTTTTGGAAAAGGTACTTACGATGAGGCCCTTAAATATTTGAACCTCTGGTTAAATCTACCGCGCAGTATTGAGAGAGAGGATCTACAAAGTTTAGCCCGAATGCTCAACTTAATTATCCATTATGAAATGGGAAATATTGTATTACTCGAGTCGTTGATAAAAAATACGTACCGCTATCTAAGAAGGAAAAATCAGGTCTATGAATTTGAGAAAACACTATTGCAGTTTTTCCAGCAAGCTGTAAAAGGAAATGATCGAACTAGGTTGTCAAATGCTTGGAAAGAATTAAAAATAGCTATTGAAGAATTGGCTGAACAACCTTCCGAAAAAATTCTATTGGAATATTTTGATTTTACTTCCTGGATCGAAAGTAAAATCAATAAAATTCCTTTTGCAACCGTAGTCGCAAATCGTTATCAGCGTGCTAAATGATCTCCTTTGCCTAGTCTGGTATCTAAGATAATACTGTTGACAGATTCTTTTCCTGATTTGACTTCTGTCCAAGAACCCTTACCGTTGCGAACTCGGTCGACACCCATCATGGCCCCGCCTTTAGCCGTTCGTTGTTGCTCTGTAGGTAGAATAGCTGTAAAGCTTTTTACTTTGATTGTGTTGAGTTGTAATTTTTTCTTTTTCATAATCTAACTATTTTATAAGTACTAAAGCAAATTCTGTACATTTTAAGATATCACTTTTTTTGGAAAAAATAAAACCAATAAATAGCAAAAGTCAGGATGCCAAATATCTGAAGACTTAGTCTTTCTTTGCTGTATTACCATATTTCACTTCCTTTCCTACGGTATGGTCATGTCAGCCCGTCCACTCTAGTTCGCTTTCGCTCATGGATATCCTTCGTTGATCTCGCGGTGCCTTTTCTTGACGCACTGTCGTGCAGCCCGCCCGCTTTCGCGGTTCCTTCCTTCAACGTGCTGTCGCACGTTGTCCTCCTTTCAGTCGGAATCAGTCAGTCACCCTTCGGGAT
>CAZYAC010000215.1:0-2476 GCA_964645475.1 uncultured Saprospiraceae bacterium
TCGATACTAAATTTTCTAATAAATTTTCCAACCTTCGTAATTCGAGGATCGTTTTTCAGTTTTACAAAAGAAGGGCCTTTTTCACCTTCTTCACTAGTTGAATCGTATTTGTTTAGATGCGCCAAATCTTTGATTTGCTTATCGGCACCCTGGCCCATAGATCTGAATTTTAAAAAATCAAAAATTTGAAAGCCATAGCCTGCTCGTTTTGATTTATAAATAATCGGACCTTTTGATTCCAATTTAATCAGTGCTGCCACGACCAATAAGATTGGGCTTAGACAAATCAAGACGCAAAGTGAAAATACAATATCAAACGAACGTTTAAACATTGGCATTTTAAAAGCAGCCAATTCGTTGTTTTGAACTACTTCAGAATTTAAAGTAGACTTGTACTTATTCAAAAAGATAATCCGTTTACGCATCCCGGCACTGTCAATCGGCATCGGGTAGTAATCGTCTATCCCACGACGAATTCCATCCTTCTTGTTGAAGGGACTATCTCCGGTATTAAAACAAATAAAAGGAATGTCTTTTAAAAGTGGATTTAGCTGAATATCATTTAGCAAGTTAAAATTGGTTTCCACTAAATATTCGTAATCGCAGATAATGGCGTATGGCAAATCGTTTTTGTCATAAACATTACTATACTGCTTTAGCCATTTCTTTCTTTGACTAGGTTCTAAAACACTCGTAAATTTATATTCTACCAGATGTTCCTCAAAATCTTCTAGGATGTCATCAAAAGAAGAAGAAAAACCAACTAACTGAATTTTCTTTAGCTTAATGGATGTTTGTATTGGAATCATATTATTGGGTAGTTTTCTGCTTGTTTAATATGGCTAAGTACACAGTGTACTAAGCTGAGACTGTGTTTAAAATTTTCTCAATTTTTTCATACAACTGACGAGGATCAAAAGGCTTGATCATATAGTCGGTAGAGCCGAGTTTTTTACAGCGCTCTATAATAGCTTGGTCTTCATCACCAGAAACAATAATTACTGGAATGTCTCGAAATATGCCACTACTTTTGATATTGATTAAAAATTCAACACCATTCAGACGAGGCATGATTAGATCAAGGACAATTAAGTCTGGAAAATTACCAGCACTAAGCCAAATAATACCATCCAGGCCATCTTTATGAGTAATGACATCATAGTAGTTCTTTAAGAACATTCCCTCCATCATACGAAGCCCATTATGGTCTTCAACCACTAATATTTGCTTATTTCTTTTCAAAATGAGAAAAAATTTAGGTTAAGTAAAGCTAATAAGTACTTGGACAAAATTATATTTAGCTTATGACTAAGAAGATTTTTGTAAAGCAGAGTAGTATAAAAAGATTCAGTCATAAGTAATAGTTTAATTTGTCCACGTACTGGTACTGTGTAATAGGATTTTGTGAAAGCGAATTGGTTTTAAGGGTGGACATAATATAATGGCAATTAGTATTCCACTTATTAGAGATTTATATCGATTATCGTTATCTGAAGGGAAAGGTAAGAGAGGAAAGGTTAGTTTTTGGGGAGGAAAGTCAAATATGAAAATTTGAAGTCAGGTGGCGATATTTGTCATTTTTTGTTGGCAGGGTTGACATTGAAGTTGAAAAACACAGAATTTAGAATGTCGCAGTCAGGATAGAAAAAAGCCCCGTCGGTTTTTCAACCAACGGGACTTCCTAAAGATTTATCTAAAACGGTTCCTTACCGTTTGTTAATTTCAATCGAAACACCACCGTTATCATTGGTACCACCACCTTCAAAATTGAGGCGATCTGTATCAATTCCACGGCTCTTCAGATAATCCACTACACCACGAGCACGAACATCGTCCAGTGTAATTTCCTTGTTACCTCGGTAGCTACCTTGCTCATTACCGGAGATGTATCCGTAAACGTCTACGTCTATATTTCCACATCCTTTGAGACAAGTTGCCAGATCATCCAATGCTTTCTTAGCACGAGAATTCAAGCGAGTACCATTCTTACCGTATCCAATACCACCCACGTTGAAACGCTTAGGGAACGTACTTTCTGGATCAGCCAAGTAATCAGCAACTTGAGAACCGATTCCGCCGCTCAGTTTGAGGTCTTTTGCCGCAGGACAAATAGCCACTTTTGCTGGTGGTGGAGGTGGTGGTGGAGTTACTACTTTTTCTACTGGAGGTACAACTACTGGCGCAGCGCCACAGCCTTCACATCCTTTCATAAACCAAAGAAGCGCGAGGAGGAGTAGCAATAGAGGTAATAACCACCAGAATCGCATACATCCGCCGGAGGTTGCCGCAGCGGCAACGGGAGCAGCAGCTACTGGCTTCACTTTCTCTTTCTTCTTCTCAGCTACAACTGGTTTTGGTGGCGGTGGAGGTGGAGGTGTTTCCTTTATGACGGCAGCCGCAGCAGCCGCAACTGGTACCGCAACAATTGGAGAAACTTTCTCTTTTAGTAAACAACTTCTTCCGACTTCTCGACCCG
>CAZYAC010000215.1:2576-8919 GCA_964645475.1 uncultured Saprospiraceae bacterium
GGAGCAGCAGCAACTGCAGCGACCGCCGCAACGGGTGGTACCGGAGCAACTTTATCTTTCAATAAACAAGATCGTCCAACTTCGCGACCTGTTTTATCTTCTAGAATATTGATATAATACTGTCCACGACGAATCGTAGAGTACATCTCGCGGTTATTGATATTTTTGATTACTCCAGAAACTTCTTCGTCTCTTGTCTTGGCATCTTGGAAGCCTTCAGAACGTAATCGCACTTTACCATCTTTGTCATATACAGCAAAGTAGAATTGACCATTGCTATGCTTGAAGAAAGCAATATTGTTTTCTTTGTCATTAACTGGATGGCCTTCGTATTCTTTACAAGGTAGGTAATCGTCTTCCTTCTCTTTTTCTTTGATGACTTCTTTTTTCTCAGTGGTTACTTTTTTAACAACTGGAACGGCTGCTGCGGCGGCGGCTAGAGCGGCTAGACGAGCTGCTTCGGCCTTTTTAGCTTCTGCTTCTGCCTTGGCTTTCGCTTCCGCTTCCATTTTGATACGGAGGGCTTCCTGCTCTTTTCGGCGAACTTCTGCTTCGGCTTTTGCTTTCGCAATGGCTTCTTCTTCCGCTTTACGACGAGCTTCTTCTTCTGCCTTACGACGAGCTTCTGCTTCTGCCTTACGACGTTCCGCTTCCGCTTTTGCTTTTGCTTCTGCCTCTGCTTTTAAACGAGCTTCATCCGCTTTTGCTTTCGCCTCTGCTTCTGCTCGTAGTCTTTCTGCTTCCGCTTTTGCTTTTGCTTCTGCTTCCGCTTTTAAGCGTGCTTCTTCCGCTGCGGCCATCGTCGCCTGCTTTTCTTTTTCTTGTGCACGGAGTGCAAAACCAGTCATCCAAACACCTCCAACGAGGGCGGCACCTTTACCAATCGTAGAGCGATCTCCACGAACCCAGGCAAAATCACTCATCATGATAGCCTCTGAATCATAAGGGCAACTACAAGCAATTTCTTGGTTGTTGCCGGCACGAAGTACATAGAAATATTTTCCATCTTCGTTTTTAGCTTTCCAACGATCGTCGTTTGGTGCATTTTTGATCACAGAGTTTATTCCGTTGTCTCGGCCACTTTCAGAAGTGTATCCTTCACTACGAAGGAAGGTTTTGCCACTCTCATCATTATAAGCGAAGTAGTATTCTCCATTTTCATGCTTGAATTTATGGAATCCACTAGCTCCTTTATAGGCTGCACATTCTAAGTACTCATCTACCACTTTTGCAGCAGGAGCAGCGGGTGCTGCCGCAGCTTTGCTTACGCCTGCCCCACAAGCCAACAACTTGATGGCTGCTTCCATCTCTTCTTTGCTTTTGTAAAACAAGCTACTACGAGCGATATTTTTATCATCACTATTTTTGATGTAAAAATAGGGTTTGCCATTTTTGGTTTCCTTGCGTAAATAATTATTCGCATCAGGTCCCAACTTGATGACTTCGTCAATGGTGCTATTTAATTCTTCTACTGTTTTGTGTCCACGAACATCACCATTGATAAGAATGGCTTTATCCTCTTTAGTTCTAAAGACGAAATAGTATTTTTCGTTACCACCGCTTTGGAAAGTATCAAATACGATTTCAGAACAAGGATAGCTAACACCTTTGCGCAGATAAGTTCTTTCTGCTGCAGGTTTTTTTGCTTTTTTCACTTTTTTAGGAGCTTCCGCTTTAACTGCCTTGGCAGGAGCTGCAGCCGCAACTTTTTGTGCTGTACTATTTCCACCACCTTGTAGAGAAGCAATCATAGCATCCATTTCTCCTTCGTTATCATACCATCGACTGGTAGCGATTTCCTGGTGGTTACCAGCAACTACTCTGAAAAAATGTTTTCCATTTTTGTGAACACCTTTTTTGATACGACCTTCAATAGGCATATTTTTAGTAACTGAACTAATACCATTATCTCGGGCACTTTCAGAACTATATCCTTCACTAATAAGAATTACTTTTCCACCTGAGTTGAAAGTGAAATAATGTTCTCCTTCAGCTGAGAAACTTTCGAATCCATTATCTTTTCCAGAAATTCGACTTTCATAGTAGGCGAGTGGTCTATAGTCATCGTCTCCAGAAGCAGGTTTTTTTGATGCTGTTTTAGGAGGAGTGGGTGCTGCGCTTTGGGAACTGCTAGTTTCACCTTTATCAGAATTATTTTTAGCAGTCGGTCCTTCAGCTTGCATCAATGCGATGCCACGGTCAGCGTCAGCAGAACTATTATAAGCTACACTACGACCAATTTCTTGGTTATTGCCAGCTTTAATTATAAAGAAATGCTTTCCGCCTTCTTCAATTTTTTCATACCTGGAAGGATCACCCGCGTTTTTCATTACGGATTTGATACCATTAAAACAGGCATTTTTGTCAGCGTAAGGTTGACTTTTTAAAATAGGATCTCCCTTTTCTGTCAGAAATTGAAAATGGAAGTTATTATCCTTCTTTGTTCTAAATGCTCGATACCTCATAGAAAAATTAGGTGTTAGTTAAAAAATGTAGTTAGTTAGTTTTTATAAGTTTTATCCTTAGACGATAATTATAATATTATTATGACCTCAAAAATTGATTTAGGTAACTATAATTAATGAAGTTAATTTGTAATGTGAAGAAGTAGATCGTTTTAATGAATGATTTATTGGTGGAATTATTCATTTGCTGTTTCGGGGCGAAACGGGTTATTTTCTCGATGTATTAATTTTTTCTTAATTCATCTTTTCTTAGAACTGCCCTAATGTAGGGTTTTAAAATGATTTTTCTAAGAAATTGTCTTTAATTCTTCTAAAACAGGGGTTTAAAGGAGCAAACAAGTGAGAATGTGGTAGTTATGGGGTATTTAATTCACGATTTTGAGGAAAAAAGGTACTTGTTTTAGGCGATCATTTATTGTGGATCCACGTCAATATTAATGCGTACGGAGGAAAATCCTTTCTCAGATTTGGTAGTCCGAGCGGTACTTTCAAGGAAATTTTTAATTTTTTCTACCATCTTGGTATTTTTTTCCATTTTGATCATCAAAACTAGGATATATTGCCCTCGAATTCTCGGAATTCCAGGCACAGCAGGTCCAATTACACGGTCACCCAATTTTTCTCTAACTAAATGCGTGTAAAGTCTGGTGGCCTCATTGACGGTACGAGCCATCTTATGTTTGAAGATAATTTGAATGAGTCGGTTATAAGGAGGATACTTAAAAGCTTGGCGCTCTTCCATTTCTCGCTGAAAGAATCCTTGATAGTCATTTTTAACGATCTCAGCAATTACGGGATGTTTTACATTAAAAGCTTGAATAATCACTTTTCCTCGTTTGCGTTTACGTCCAGCTCTGCCACTTACTTGTGTGATCATCTGGAAAGTACGTTCAATAGATCGAAAATCTGGAAATTTCAATAAATGATCAGCACTTAACACACCAACGATACTAACATTTTCAAAATCTAAGCCTTTGGTAACCATTTGTGTGCCCACCAAAATATCAATCTGTCGATCCTCAAATTGATTAATCAAACTCGCATGTGAATTTTTGCCCTTAACGGTATCAAAATCCATCCGAGCAACTCTGGCTTTGGGTAATAGCTTGATGAGTTCATCTTCAATTTTTTCTGTTCCAAATCCTCGACTGTCCAATTGATGTTCACCGCATGCTGGACAAGCAGGAGGAACAGGTACTTGATAGCCGCAATAATGACAACGAAGATTATCGGTAAATTTATGATAGGTAAGACTGACATCACAGTTTTTACACTGCTGATTCCAATTACAGTTTTTACAAAAAATGGTGGGTGCGTAGCCTCGCCGATTTTGAAAAAGAATGGCTTGCTCTCCATTGTCAAGCGCTTTCCTTAGTTCGGATAGTAGGACGGTGGTAAAATGGGCTTGTAGTTTTTTTGCTTTGTATTCTGCTAAGGCATCGACTAAAACAATCTCCGGCATCGTTATTCCACCAAAGCGCTCGTTCATCGGAACTAGGCCATATTTTTTTTGTTGGGCATTATAAAAAGTTTCCAGAGATGGAGTCGCAGTTCCCAGAATAACTTTAGCACCATGAAGATAGGCGAGATAAACGGCGGTGTCCCGCGCATTGTATCGAGGAGCTGGATCATATTGCTTAAAAGAAGTGTCATGCTCTTCGTCCACAATGATCAATTGCAAATTTTCAAAAGGTAAAAACAAACTGGAACGGACACCCATAACAATCGGTTTTCCTTTTTTTACTAGGTGCCACATTTCTACTCGTTCGTTATTATTTAAACGAGAGTGAAACACACCGATTTGATCTCCAAATATTTTTTTTAGTCTCGATACAATCTGAACGGTCAAGGCAATTTCTGGAATCAGATACAACACCTGTCCACCTGCTGCGAGCACCTTTTGAATAGCTTCAATATAAACCCTTGTTTTTCCACTTCCAGTAACTCCATGCAATAAGACGACCGATTGTTTTTCGAAAAAAGCATCAATTTCAGTGACCGCTCTTTTTTGTTGTTCGGACAACGGAGATTGGTCAATGAGTTCTTCTACGTAAGGGTTGATGCGACTAAATTCTCGATCATACAATTCCAGCACTTCTTTTTTTACCATTGCTTTAATAACGCTGGTATCTACATTTGCCTTTTTACATAAATCTGGTCTTTTTACAAACTTATGTTCTTTGGCTAATTGCAAATAAGCCATCAAGGTTTCAACTTGACGACCTGATCTTTTTAATAATTCAAAAGCTTCTTGTAATAATTCAGGGTTTTCTGTGTAGGTAGCAGTTAGCCGAACGCAAGTGACGATTTTGGGTTTATACTTTTGCTTTAGTTCTTCTTTTAAATAAATAATTTTCTTTTGTAGTAAACTATTCACAAGGGGATAGACGGCCTGCTTATTTTTTTTATCTAAAATTTTCCGGATGTCATTCACGCTGAGTTCTTGTTGAAAGTTTAAGGCTTCGCAGACCATAAATTCCGCGTTGTTGAGCCCTTGATAATTGGGATCATAGATGGGACTTAAGGTAACCAATGTTTCGCTCGTAAGTTTAAAATTTCCTGGTAAGGCAGCGTTCATTACCTCACCTAGAGAACAACAATAATATTTGGCCACCCATTGCCAGAGACTAAATTGGAGTGGAGTGATAATAGGTTTTTCGTCAATAATAGATAAGAGTGGTTTAGCCTTGTATTCGATAGGGGCTTCGTCGTGCAGATCGACTACGAGCGCAGCATAGCGTTTGCTTTTACCAAATACCACTTCGATTCTAATCCCAAATTGTACCATTTCTGTCAGTTCTGGCGGGACAAAATAGGTATACAATTTTGGAATGGCAATTGGTAAAATAACCAAAACGTAATTAGCCGTCGTTGGGGCAATAATATGGTATTCTTCTTGACTCAAATTTTATTGGATTTGTTCAAAAATACGAAAACTTAGCATGGTTATTTGACCATTACTTAGTTAAAAATAAATATTTTGGGCGACCCTAAAAGTGTTGGCATGGGCTTCTACAATGTCCGTAATTTTAACCGAATATCCACCGCCCATACTGATTGCTACAGGAATATTATTTTTCTTACAAAGCTCCAGAACAAATTTATCTCGCTGTTTACAACCTTCTCGACTGACAGCCAATCGGCCCAATTTATCTGTTGCCAGAATATCTACGCCTGCTAGATAAAAAATAAAATCGGGCTGAACTTTATCTAGTAGTGGAGGCAGGGTCTCTCGAACCGTTTTTAAATATAATTCATCTTCGGTTTTATCTGGCAAACCAATATCTAGGTCTGACTTTTCTTTACGAACTGGATAGTTTTTAGCACCATGAAGACTAAAGGTAAAAACGGATTTTTGGTCTCGAAAAATTTCTGCCGTTCCATTCCCTTGATGGACGTCAAGATCGATGATCAAAATCTTTTTTGCCAATTGATGATGTAACAGATAATTGGATGCAATGGCAAAATCATTTAAAATACAAAAACCTTCTCCGCGGTTGGTAAAGGAGTGGTGGGTTCCACCGGCAATATTCATAGCTATGCCGTATTCTTGAGCGTACAAAGCGCATTGGACCGTCCCCTTGGAGATATGTCGACCACGGGTAATCAATGCTTCGGAAAGTGGAAATCCTATTTTGCGAATTTCCTTAGGAGAGAGACTTAGAGTTTTTAATTTTTTCCAAAATTCAAGATCGTGCGTCCATAAGATTTCTTCTTCTGTTAGTTGATCGGGATGAAAAAATTGGACTTCTTTGACGGTTCCTTCATAGATGAGTTGTTCAGGAATCAACTCATATTTGATCATCGGAAATCGGTGTTTTTCAGGTAGTTTATATTTGTAAACTGGTGAATAAGCAATTTTGAGCATGAACTATAAA
>CAZYAC010000216.1:0-1471 GCA_964645475.1 uncultured Saprospiraceae bacterium
TAAGTCCGACCTCTTTGGAGTCTTAGCCAGTAGTTTGTGTATGGTACATTGTCTAGCGACCCCTTTAATTTTTGTGGTACAGGCATGCTCTAAAAGCTGTTGTGAAGCAGGACCCTGGTGGTGGAGTTTGATCGATTATCTTTTTTTAGTTATCTCATTGATAGCCATTCATCATTCGGCCAAAGTTACTTCTTTGAAATGGATGCCTTTTGTATTGTATTTGAGTTGGGGCATATTGGCACTTCTAATCTTGCACGAGCGATTTCCTTATTTTGATATTCCTCATATGCTGGTTTACTTCCCTGCATTTAGTTTAGTATTTCTTCATTTGTATAATCGGAAATATTGTGCGTGTGAGGAAGATCAATGTTGTGTAGATTAATAATAGTCAAAATCTTATTAGGCAATTAGACTAATCCATCGATTCACAAAAAAAAGCAGAGCCGTGCGCGAAGACTACGCCGGCTCTGCCTTAGTGACTTTTATTTCTAGTATTTTAATGGTTATGGTTATGGTTATGGTTATGGTTATGGTCTTTCATCATCTTATCATGTTCACTTTTCATCGTTTCATGCTCTTTGTCCATGGTTTTATGTTCTGCTATCATCGTTTCATGGTCTTTTTTCATGGTTTCATGATCCGCTTTTAAGGTGGCCATGTCTATTTTTCCACTTGCATGTTGTTCTACTAGCTTATGGTGTTTCGCCATTATTGCCTCATGTTTTTTCATTAAAGCAGCATGCTTTGCAATCATAGCGGTGTGTTGCTCTTCTATGGCTGTATGCTTAGCATCTGAAGCCGGATCGCTGTGCTTTGCATGTTCCGCAACCATGTGTTGATGCATCTCTTCCATCTTGCTATGTTCGCCAGCTAATTTTTCATGCTCGGCTTCCATTTTTGCATGTTCCGCTTCCATTTTCTTGTGTTCCGCTGATTCAGCAGGATTGGATTGGCAGCTGATAAATAGGCAGGCCGCCAATAAGGTCATCGACCATATTTTTAAAGTAATTTTCATCTATCGTTTGATTTTAATTAGTAAATTATTTTTAGCCTAGTACTTAAGTCTAATATACATCATTACTTATGTTGAACATCTACTTAGCATCAATTAATGAATTAGCAAATTTTCTGGAGGCAGAAAAGCGAAATTCGTTCCTTATTCTTGTTGCTCATTTGTTCAAATATGCGTTGTTGCACCATATAAAAGGGCAAAATTTATTCCTATTTGGCCATTACTTAAAAAAAAAGTGCTTGAAAGATCAATTCTAGATCTCCCAAGCACTTTCATCTTGATCAAACCAATAAGGTTATATTAGTTCGCTTTTATGAAACGCTGAATCAAGTTTTTTTCAGCAGTACGAATTTGTAAATAATAAACGCCATTGGGTAGGAAATCTACCTCAATAGTCGTCCACCCATTCCCATTAATTTGTTCTTGTTTTTGTAAATGGAGGACTCTTCCAAATTGATC
>CAZYAC010000216.1:1571-7576 GCA_964645475.1 uncultured Saprospiraceae bacterium
GTTTTAGTCGTCCAACCAGTGGATAATCCAACCGGAAGACTATTTCCATCAAAGTCATTATAATTGACTGGATCCTGTCGATTATCTGCATTTCCATTACCAGTAGGAGAATCAAAAATATCGTTCGTCCAATCAAAAAAGAACATATGTTCATCCGCTTCTTCCATAATTTCTTCCGTAATGTCTTCTCCCTCAATGGAATTAAAAAGCGTAATAGACATTTCGTATTCTGTACTTTCCAAGAGTTCAATATCTTGTAAAATTTGTAAAGGTAGAGGTCCTGGTCCATCAGGGTCTTGAGCAGCAGCAGTAACCACACTTCCACCGCCGATAGGCGTAAAGGTCAGGGTCACATCCGTAATGATTTCTTCTTCATTTTCACAAGGAGGTGCATCTGGATCTTCTAAAATGGTTACATCCCAGGTCAGATCAACATCGGTTCCTCCATCATTTACGGTAGAAGTCGCAGACTTTACATCAGGCTGATGTTTTAGAATGACTTGGAATGTCCCGCCAATATTTCCTTCGGCACATTCTGCTTCCCAATTGGTTGATAATCCGACGGGCAAATTATTTCCATCAAAGTCATTATAATTCATCGGGTCTGGTCGGTTATCCACGTTGCCATCTCCTGCTGGGCTGGTAAAAGCATCGTCTGTGAAAGCGAAGAAGAACATATGTTCATCGGCTTCTTCCATAATTTCCTCGGTAATGTCTTCTCCCTCAATAGAGTTGAAAAGGGTAATAGACATTTCGTATTCTGTACTTTCCAAGAGTTCAATATCTTGTAAAATTTGTAAAGGTAGAGGTCCTGGTCCATCAGGGTCTTGAGCAGCAGCAGTAACCACACTTCCACCGCCGATAGGCGTAAAGGTCAGGGTCACATCCGTAATGATTTCTTCTTCATTTTCACAAGGAGGTGCATCTGGGTCTTCATTGACATTGGTGTTCCAAGTAATATCAAATTCAGTGGTACCTACAGAGGAAGCAGAAGTAGCTGTTTTGGAACCAGGTTGATATTTTAACAATATTCTGAAACTGCCTCCAGCAGTCCCTTCTATGCATTCGGTTTCCCAACCGGTGCTAAGACCTACTGGGAGAGCATTGTTATCTGTGTCGTTATAATTGATAGGATCCGGTCGGTTGTCAATATTACCATCTCCTGCGGGACTAGTAATAACATCATCTGTAAAGGCAAAGAAAAACAAGAATTCGTCGCTATTTTGCTGTATTACCGAAGTTGAATTAACACCATTAATGGTGTTTTGAACGTCGATAGTAAGGGTATAATCCGTACTTTCAGTTAGGTCGAGATTATCTACCTGAAAAGGCATAGGGCCATCCCCATCTGGATCGTTGGCTGATGCTGTGATAGCAGTTCCCCCTCCAATAGGGGTAAATGTTAGGTTTACATCAGTAATGTTACTGAGGTTCTGACCCATTAGAAATATTGGACTGCAAAGAAGCGCTAATCCAAGAATGAATTGGTAAAATTTCAACATAATTCAAGGAGGTTTTAATTAGAGAATAATGCAAAGATAATAAAATGCAACTGGGTTGCAAATAAGAAAGGCGACTTCAAAAACGATAAGTAAGAGACAAAACGAAATTTCTGCCTAGATCATCGGCAAAATATCGTAAGCGATCCGTATAAATTCGATAAGATGAGTTGAAAACATTTCTAACTTGGAATTGCCAATTAAAATTTTTGAAAGATGACTTCCATGAAAAATTGGTCAAAAAATAGCCAGGAGGAGGAGGAAGAATATCGAAATCTGGGGCATTTTCTCCAAATCGGGTAATGTCTGTTTGAAAAGAATAAAGAAACTCTTCTACTGTTAAAATCCGTGGATGCTGGAACTGTTCAAAGGTATAATCGAATGCCAATAAAAATTCAGTTTGATCTAAAAACGAAATAGAAGGTTGATAACTCAGGGCATACCCTAATTGAGCAGGAGGTTGACCCACAAAAAAATCATTATCATCAGTTTGCTTGGACCATAGATAGCTGCCTTTCATGATAGAAGTAAAATTAGGAGAATGTTTCCATTCGTTGTGCATATCAATCCCCCAAAGTATGGCATCTGTTTGATCATAAATATTAAAAACAAAGGACCCTCTTGGTGTTAGGGTAATGCCACCTGGTTTAGAAAAAATAAAGTTTTCAATATAATTGAAATAACCTGTGATTTCTGATCGAAAGTTGGACCGATTGATGGTAAACGTATTAATCCATTTGTATCCTACCTCAGCGGGAACCGCCCGATCTTCCTCCGTGAGAATACCTTCGCTAGTAGTGACAAAATCAAATCGCTCATCAATGGTATAGCGCCATAGACCATATTCTAGAAAGAAGGCGTGCTGACCAAAACGATAAAGCTCTGCTACATTAGGTGCTCGCCAGGCAGTACCTAGGTTAGTTCGAAAAGTAGCATGCTCACCCAATTGGGCTTTGAGTCCGATGGTACCAGAGAAATTTTTATAAACTACCGTATTGCGGTAAATGGTGTTGTCGGGCTCCCGCCCAACTATATAGGAATTAATATAATCATAACGAGCTCCAAATTCAATCATATGGTTACCAATATCCATCGATTCTATCAGATAAATACCTAATCTTTTTTCATCGTAATTTGGTATGAAAGGTACGGTATTGGTTCCAGGGAGATTATCATTCGCTTTCTTGAGTAGTTGGATGCCAAACCTACCCGTTAACCCCAACAAGTTTTCATGCGACCAATCTACGTCCAAACTTTGGGTCACCAGCTTCAAGTCGATATTGGGAGCATCTACTCGACGGACACCAAATTCTTGCCTTTGATTGATCTGATGACCATAAACGGCTTTCAGAGAATGTTTTTTGCCAATATATTGAACCGTCGCTTTGTAAAGATCGTGTTGTGTTTCTTGTCTGGGTTTATCAATATCGTAACTGAAAGGCATGGTGTATAATGGGGTGTCAACAGAAATAGCATTGACAATATCATCTAAGTTTCCAAAAACGGAGCCGCTCAAAATACCTAGTTTTTGATCAACATGACTATAATATCCTTCGATATTCAGTTCGGCAAAAGGATGTATCCGAAAACCACCATAATAACTTGTTTCTTCTTTTCCAGTATTGGTCAAAAAATAATTAGGAGCACGTAAATCGCCTTGTTTGGTATGGGCACCACCAGCGAGAAAGCTGAGGCGCTTAAAGCCTTTTGCTAATTTAACAGCCCCTTGGCCAGCTTGTCCATTCGATCTACCTAAAACGCGAACCTGTCCTTTTAAAGGGGTGGTTAATTCCATCTTGTTGGGATTAGTCAAAATTACTCCTCCCAAAGCATCTGGACCAAAACGCACCGTGGCTGCTCCCTTTATCACTTCAATTTCATCTACGCTGGAAAGATTAATCTCGGCAGCATGGTCTTCGCCCCAGTTTTGAAATTCGTGTCGTAGGCCATTGTTGACCATCAGGATACGGTTGCTGTGTAGACCATGAATGATCGGTTTGACAATATTCTGACCACTTCGTAATGTAGAAACTCCAGGAATTTGACTGACAGCGTCACCAAGTGATTCAGAACTAGATGCCGCAATTTGTTCGGCCGATAGCTTTGTTAATGCTACGCTCTGTAAGTTGCTTTGACTGGATTCTGCTTCTACAACAATACTCTCAAGTAAATATGCTTGAGGTGCCATGTATATTTCTAAGAAGGGATGATGAAAATCGTGATGGTGTGTAATGGTCTTATAACCCAAAAAAGCGAAACTCAATGTATATTCTTTTTCGCATAGTCCATCAAATTTGAAATACCCTGATTCGTCCGATAAAGTACCTTGGGAAGTGTCCTCTAATTGCACACTTACAAAAGCCAAAGGCTCCTTTGTTTCTAAGTTGAATACCTTTCCTGCAATAGAATAAGTACATTTCTTTTCAACCTGAGCCGTCAAAAGAGAAGGAGATAAAAAAAACAGAAATAATAGTAGAAGAATATCGTTTTTCATTAATCAATGCCGTTTCTTGGAAGTCGTGCCCTAAAATTATAAAAAAAACGCAACTTTGTTGCATTAATTGTTGTCTAAAGAGTGAGTAAGCAAATTGGCAGCCCTTTTTACTTTGGTGACGGTTGACCTTTTCAACTGAGAGAAATTCCAATTTCCTACTATGTCTGCCTAGAAACGTTTTGAGATATAGGAAAGAATGCACAATCTAAAAAATTGCACTAACAAAAAAATTGACTTAAATTTGCCTCCATGGCTATAATTAGAAAAACAAAATTAGTGGAAGCTATACTTGAGCTTTTCAAGCAGGGTACCAATGCCTTATCTGTTGTAGATTTAGTTGCTCGTTTTAAAGGAAAGGCGAATAAAACAACGATTTATCGCATCATGGATAGATTAGAAAATGAAGGGATGGTTCATTCCTTTAAAGGTCAAGAAGGGTTGACTTGGTATGCTAAATGTTTTTCAGATTGTTCGACAACTTATCATAAAGATATTCACCCCCACTTTCAGTGTCAACAATGTGGCAAAGTGGAATGTCTATCTATAAATATAGTCTTACCTACCATTAAAACACATAGAATAGAATCTGCCGAAATGTTTTTAGTGGGACAATGTGAAGCGTGTCTTGCATAGAAGTAATTTATCATTTTTAAACTTCAATCCGAGGCGGGATTTTTATTGGAGAACCCTTTTACTTGAACCGTTCAATATGATCAATGATCTCCTCATTGGTATCGTACAATCCTAGATTTAAATTTTTCAAATCACCTCGCAAGGACATCAGTTCAATGACGGGATAAATTGGACGTTGGTAGGACCAATATTCTTTATTCATAAATACCATTGGACTGGCAAAACCAAATGAACGATAATGATTCTGGGTTAGATCCTGAAATATTTCCTGAATAGTTCCAGCACTTCCGGGTGCAAAAATGACCCCGCCTTTAGCAATGGTCAATAACCCATCTTCTCGTACACTATTGGCAAAATATTTTGCGATATGACTCGCGAAAGGAGTGGGTGGTTCGTGTCCGTACAGCCACGTTGGAATCCCAAGACTTCGATATTTTGATTTAGGATATTTCTTTAATACTTCATAAGCGGTAGATAGCCATTTTTTATCATTGTAAAAAGGCGCTTTGCTTAAAATCTTAATGGCAGTAGATAACGAACGATCCGACCTTCCCGCCAACCATGCTCCTAGATGGGTTGCTTCCATGGCACCTGGTCCTCCACCCGAAACCATCAAGTATCCTTTTTTTGTTAACTCACGGGAAATTTCGGCAACTTGACGGTAGGTTTTATCCGTACGACTCAGTCCATGTCCACCCATCATGGCGACCACTTTTTTGGGATTAAAATTTTCAATAAAATCTTCTAGAGCATCTGTGATGGAATGGTCATGTAGTCGACGGGTAAGCGTTTCTTTGATCGAGCCAGCTTGCTTTCCTGTTTTTATATAATGGTCATAAACCAACTTATCAAGGGTTTGGTTATAGGTCGCTGGTTTTTGGTGATCGTAATTATTATAAAGCGTTTCTTTGGAATAAAGTTTATTGGGATATACCTCATAAGGCGCATCCATGACGGGGAAAATAAAATTATCCGGGTGTAGATGTTGCCAAAGTTGCTCACTCATTTTACACCCTAAAAAAAGACAATGCTTAAATTTTCGTCCTAGCATTTTGCTTTCTAGGGTCTCTAGATCGAGTGATTGTACCGCGATATTTTTAATAGTCTTTTTGGTTAAAATGGTTTTTAACGCAGCAATAGATTCGAATTCTTTCATAGTAATATGCAGATTTTAGAGAACAATAATACTAAAATCTTTGAGATGACAAATTTTTTGCTGCCTGCTACTTGTTTGGTTGTTCAACCGACAAAAAAACTTCTTACACTTTTTACGAAAAATGCGACCACTCTGCGGTCGTAATCCTTGGCACGGAACCTTAGCTACCATAATGTGATCTCTCTGAGATCATATGTCTTCCTATGGTTTGGAGACCTCAGAG
>CAZYAC010000216.1:7676-8886 GCA_964645475.1 uncultured Saprospiraceae bacterium
CAGAGGGTGTCGCATTATTTTTTTTGACGTGTTTTTAGAAAAAAATGAAAGAAGAAATTTTCTTAGGAGAATTATAGGTTGACCAGCCTATCTATTGGATGTTGGTTTCTTGTTCAAAGCAGATGCCACGACAGAAGGAAGTCAGTAGTAAAAAGCCTGAAGTATTTCATTCTATCACCCGAATTTCTACGCGTCGATTTTTTTTCATTTGACTTTCTCTGGTAGCGTAGGGAAATTTCATCTGCGAATTACCGTAGCCTTTCCAACTAATCCGGTCAGCAGCAATATTATTTTTAATTAAAAAATCATAAACGAGTTTCGCTCGATTTTCGGATAAAGTTTGTTGTTGTTTGCTGGGTTTGATAAAGTAAGCTCCTTTTCTATAAGGAAGATTGATATGTCCGGCAATTTCTATTTTCAGCTTGGTGTTGACCTGCATAAATCTTAAGACTTTGGGCAGTATCGGTTTAGATTTAGGAAGCAATACTGCTTTGTTGCCCACAAAAAATAGATCCCTGATCGCAGCAATTTCTCCGGCAGATGCTGGAGGTAACTCAAAGGTGAGGGTAGGGGCGGCTTTTAATTTGGAAGCGACTTTCATCATCTTTGTTTCAAAAAAATAACCCGGTGCAAATACGTCAATGCCCACCACCGTATTGATGGGAACTTCTTTGCTAAAGTATCCGGTGGAATCCGTGGCGACCGAATCTTGAAAGGTTTTACTACGAATAATCACCGTTGCCTGAATGGGTGTTCCAGTGGTTTTATCAACTACGGTTCCTTGGACGAGTCCCATTGGTAAGTTATTTTTTGGTGGCGTCGGTGGATCAAATTTATACTTGACCAATTCGACAGTGGCGCGTCGATTGCGCTGTCTACCATCTTCGGTATAGTTTTCTGCAATAGGCGCGTGTTCACCAAAGAGACCTACTTCCATGAGTGAATCTGGGATGCCTTTCGTGATTAAAAAAGTTTTTACCGTTGCACCTCTGCGCTCGGAAAGAAGCTGGTTGTTTTTTACGCTACCAATAGAATCCGTGTGGGCCGTGATCCGAATTTTCACGTATTCGTTGTCGGCTAAAGCAGCTATAACTGCTTCCAATTTTTTGGCATCGTTGGGTCGAAGATCGTCTTTCCCAAAATCAAAATAAATCGCCTCTTGCAACAATACCTCAGAAGTAAGGGCCTTGTTGACAGTAGTTTGACCAAA
>CAZYAC010000217.1:0-8881 GCA_964645475.1 uncultured Saprospiraceae bacterium
AACTAGCTAACGGGCTAATAAGCCTATTCTTATGCGTTTTTTAATTTATAGGTCTGATTTTCATTTTGATATCCATCTTAGGGCGATCACCGGGGGCGGTTGCAGTAGCAGCAATCTTGTCTAAAACGTCGAGACCTTCTATTACTTGTCCAAATACGGTGTATTCCTGATCAAGTTGCGGTGTTCCGCCCTGTGAGCAATAAATTTTTCTTTGTTCGGGAGTATAACGGATATCTTTTTGAGCTTCCATCATGTCTAATTGCTTTTCGGCCATCTTACGACCCTGAACAATATAGAACTGGGAACCGGATGATTTTTTCTTTGGATTATTAGTACGTGCCGCAGCTAGGGCTCCTTTGACGTGGGCTAGGGTATCGACAAATTCTGCGGGAATTTGGTAACCTGGACCTCCGCTACCTAGTCGCTTATCGGATTTAGCATTGCGGGATTCTGGATCACCACCCTGAATCATAAAGCCATTAATGACCCGGTGAAAGAGTAAACCATCATAAAACCCCTCTTCAGCCAACTTTAAAAAATTATCACGGTGCTGTGGGGTAGCGTCGTATAAAACCGCCTTCATGGTACCCAGCGTCGTTTCTATTTCTACCAAACAAACTTTAGGTTGCTGAATCGTTACTTGTTTGTTGATCATAGAAACTTTGCCTCCTTTCATCGCTTTGAGGGAGACGACGTATTTACCAGAAGATTTAAAGGTATGCTGAGGAGTTGCCTCGTTGCTGGTGGTACCATCGCCAAAATTCCACTCGTAAGATGCTGCATTTTTGGATTGATTCTCAAAACTAACGACAGCCGGAGCGGGTTTTTCAGGTTCGGTAAAACCAAAATTTGCGATAGTCTTCGCGCAAGAACTGAAAAAAAGGAGCGTGGAAACAAAAAGTAAAAAACGAAATAATTGCATGTGAAAATGTTGAATTGTTGAGTTGTTGAATCGTTGAGCTATCCTTAACGATTTTAAAGAATATGTTATTTTACAATACTGATTTTCATTTTGACATCTTCTATTGGACGATCACCCAGACTACGATTTTTGGGAACACTACAAATTTTATCTACCACCTCCATACCTTCGACCACTTCTCCAAAAACGGTATAGTCCATATCTAGTTGTGGCGTTCCGCCGACTTCTGCATATTTTGCCCGATGTGCTTCCGTATAGGTGAAATTAAATTTTTTCTCCACATTATCTAGAAAGGCATCCTGTGTGGGTCCTCCCTGTACAATATAAAACTGAGAGCCAGAAGATTTTTTCTCTGGATTACCATTACGAGCTGCAGCTAAGGCACCTTTAAAATGTAAGTGACCAAACTCTGCCGGAATTTGATAGCCTGGACCTCCGCTACCGAATGGTTTGTTGGGAGCTGCATCGCGAGAATCAGGATCTCCGCCTTGCATCATAAATCCTTTGATAATCCGATGGAATAGTAAGCCATCGTAAAATCCTTCGTTCGCTAGTTTGATGAAATTCTCTTTGTGCAATGGCGTGTCGTCGTATAATAAGACTTTGATATTTCCATAATCAGTTTCGATCAGGGCGTAGGTACTTTTGTCTTTGTTAGTACAAGCCGATAATGCCATTAAGACAAGTAGGGTTGGTAAAAGTAATTTTTTCATTATGAATATGCTTAGTTAGATTGTTTTTTTTCGGAGGCGAAATACTGGATTATTTTTTCTTTGAGGAGTGATTCTTGATTTTTTACGCCTTTCATGGTAAATCCTCTTAGTGCCTTCCAGTGAGGCCAGCCATCTGCATCGCGCCCCTCAAACTCATAAAATCCATCAATGCTCAATAGCCGACAAACGGCGATATGCATCAGATCCTGCTTCTCTTCCTTGGTAAATTTCTCCTGCCAGCGCCCTAATTCCTGAATTCCAATCATAAAGAGGATTCCATTCAGATTGGGGAGTTCTGTTTTACCCAGGCTATCTTTTATATAGTGACGGACTTCCAACCATTTAAAATCGAGTTCCCACTCTTCCATTTTTTTGAATTTTAGAGTACAAATATACGAATGGTTGAGGAATATTGGTTGTATCTGTTTATTAGTTTATTAGTTGAATAGGAACTTACGATCGTAAATTACAGATTCACTAATCTGCACATCAAAAAATCTGTATATCCACACCTAATCTGCTGCAATAATCGCTGGTACCCTGGCCGCTCTAAAAGCCGCTGGAAGGGACGCAATGAGGGTAATAGCCAGAACAGTAATCGCAACCACGATAAAGTCGGGAAGGCGCATACTGATCGGATAAGCATCGACTACAAATCCTGCTGGAATAGGCACAATTCCGAACGTTTTTTGGGCGACATAGAAGGCGACTGCAAAAAAGAACCCGAGTAGCATACCTAGAATACCAAGTAGTATGCCTTCACTTAAAAATATTTGTCGAATTATCTTTCTAGTGGCACCCATTGAACGAAGGATAGAAATGTCTTGCTTTTTATCTAGTACGATCATCCACAGCGCACCAATCATGTTAAAGGCTACTAGAATCAAGGTTAGACAAAGAATGGCATAACTCATCCATTTTTCAATGTTCATAATCTTAAAAAATGCTTCGTCCTGTTGGTAACGATCTTTAACCGTAAATTTATCTCCTACGATTTTTCGAATCTCGGCAGCACTACTTTGTGGGTCTGCATCTTCTGTCAACTGAATTTCCAATGCACCAATTTTATTTTTTAATTCTAATATTTTTTGGGCAAAAGAAAGGGAACTTAGGATATATTGACTATCAAAATCTTGTTGAATGACAAAAGTTCCGGAAGGGTATATCAGTTTTTTGTTGAAAGGCTTTGATAGTGGACCGCTGTTTTTTCTTTTGGCCATATAAACTTCTAGAGCAGATAAATAGTCTCCAACGTTGACAGATAGCCGGTTTCGGATTCCTACACCAAGTACGGCCATCTCTCGTTTTCCATCTTGAAATCGATAAGTCCCTTCGCGTAGTGTGGAGTCAATCCCTGTTACATTTTTGTAATAGTCGTCTACCCCTTTTAAAATTCCGACACTTTCATTTTTATTATAAACAAAATAAGCTGTCTCTTCGATGGTTTGTGAAACGATGGAAACACTAGGCAAGGCCGCAATCTTTCCAATCATCACGGTATCCACATCAAAGGTTTTTCCCTTTGTAATCGTCACCTTGATATCTGGATTGAAATTGCTAAATAATCCAGTAATTAAATCTTCAAAACCATTAAAGACGGATAGAACGAGGATGAGTGCTGCTGTTCCAACGGAAATGCCAAATACGGAAATCCCAGAAATGATATTGATAGCATTGGTGCTTTTTTTAGCAAACAGGTAACGGCGGGCTATTTTTAGCGGTAAATTCATTTAAAAGGTTGTGACCGTAAAGATAACTATTTCTGAGATAGAATTGGGATACACTTTTATTGCATGGAAGTAAACATTCTGCTATTCTAAAAATTAAAGCGAAGGCTCCAAGGATCGATAAATCACCTCCTGAATCCGAGGACGATAATCGTCGCGTCCCAATTTATTATTACGCATGGAAGGATAGGTGCGATTGGAAAGAAATATATAAATCAGATTTTGATCGGGGTCGGTCCAGACGCAGGTACCCGTAAACCCTAAATGGCCGAAAGTATTGGTGGAAGCTAGATTGCTCATATTCTGCGAGCGACTAGGATCTAATTCGCGCATGTCGAAGCCGATGCCTCTTCGGGTATCGCCACTGTGACGGGTCGTAAAAGTTTGTACGGTACTAGGATGTAAAAACTGTTGACCGCCGTAATAACCGCCGTTGAGTAACATCTGCATGATCACGGCAAGGTCGGGTGCAGTAGAGAACAGACCAGCGTGACCGCTAACGCCTCCGAGCATGGCTGCCCCCATATCATGCACGTAACCCTGTACGCGCTGACGTCGCCAGTACTTGTCTTCTTCAGAAGGAACAATTCGTTGAAGTGGATATTTTTTCCAAGGGTTATAACTTGTGTTAGACAAGCCTAGTTGATCATAAAATGTTCTATCTGCATACTGATCTAGCGTTATTCCAGTTTTATTTTTTACCATACGCTCCACTAAATAGAAACCTAGATCGCTGTATTTATAATTTCGATTGGCACGCAATGGCGAACGAAAAATCTGATTCCACATGGTATCTCGAAAGCTTTCTACCATAAATAACTTATTAGTAACTGGAACTGAAAAATTACCCGTTAATTGTTTTTTATAAATTTTACTAGAAGGTCGAGGATTACGTTTAGAGCCGCTGACCGTTTGTTCGAAAAAGGGAATCCATGCTTTTAAGCCCGCCTTGTGAGCCATGATATCATAGATGGCTAAATCGCGTTTATCCGTATTTTTTAATTCTGGAATATAGGTACTCATCGGTTGGTAAATATTGATGGTTCCTTCTTCGTAAAGCTTCATGGCCGACAGGGTGCCCGCTGCGATCTTGGTGATAGAAGCAAGATCAAAAATATCGTCTTTTTTAGTTTTTGTTCGTTTGGAATAGGTGTGATGTCCATATGCTCGATGAAAAACAATTTTGTTATCCTTCGCCACAAGGACTACGCAGCCAGGCGTGGCTTTGGTCGCAATAGCGTCTTTAGCAAGATCATCAATCTGGTTTAGTACTAGGCTATTTAATCCCACACTTTCTGGAATATCATACCCAAAACGAAAGAGTGGATTAGTAGTAACACCGTCGTTAAAACGAGATCGTGGCGAAGCGGTAACAGGTAAACGACCATTGATGCCCGTCGCTCCCAAAATAGCTTGAGCGGCAGATTCTTGTACCATCTCATCGTCATCGTAAGCCTCTAAAATATTATTTATATTATCAAAATATTCGAGGCTATAAGGATTACCAAAAACGACCAATAAGGTTTTGTTTTGTTGTCCCACTTTGTCTAAAAAACTACGCGTACTAGCAGTGATTCCGAAATTTTTGGAAGCTCTGCTGCTCATGTCATGGAGACTGACAATCACCAAATCCTGTGATTTAAATTGGTGTAATAACCTAGTGCTTTGACTGCTCCCAATTTCTTTTCCGATACTTACTTGTACAAAATCACCGTATTTAGCGAGGGTTTTTTGAAAAGGAGTACGGGCATTGTCACCGATACTAAGTACCGTAATTTTTTTATTTTTTATTTCCTGAATAGGAACAATTTGCTGGTCGTTGCGAACAAGCGTTAGGGCATTATCGATCAATTTTCTTTTTAGAACCTGAGCGGCAGGCGGGTTGAGGTCAGCGCGTAAATTGGTGGTAGCCACGCGTTGAGGCGTAGAGATACCTAAGTCGTATTTTGCTCGTAAAACCCGGCGTACTTTTTCATCCACGTCGGCAGCAGACAGCTCACCGGAAGCTAGGTAGTTTTTGATTTCTTTGAGTGCTGCTGGGACATCTTGAGGTAATAATAAAATATCATTGCCAGCTACCAATGCTTTTGCTTCTACTTCTCCTTTGCGGTAATGTTTGGTGACGCCTTTCATGCCTAATCCGTCGGTAAAGATCAGCCCGTCAAAACCGATTTCTTCTTTTAAAATTTCATTGACGGCGCGAGGTGAAAGGGTAGTAGGGCGGTTGGTGGTCGCGTCGATGGCAGGAACGTGCAAATGCGCGATCATCATACTCTGCATTCCATGTTGAGCCAGTAATCGGAACGGAAACATTTCAATACTGTCAAGTCGTGGCATATCGTGGCTGATGATAGGAAGATCATAATGCGAATCGACATTAGTATCACCATGTCCTGGAAAATGTTTGGCGCAAGCCATCAAGCTTCCATCTTGCATTCCTTTCATGTACATGTAAGACTTGGCGGCTACATTGTAACGATCTTCTCCAAAAGAACGATAATTAATGACTGGATTCGCTTTGTTATTATTGATGTCTACGACTGGTGCAAAATTGACATGAACGCCTAATCGACGACACTGTCTGGCGACTTCTTGTCCCATGTCGTACAATAGATTATTATTTTGAATCGCACCGAGGGTAAGATTGTGTGGGAAGCTGATGGTCGAAGATTTTAGGCGCATACCTAAACCCCATTCTGCGTCCATTGAAATCATGAGCGGAACCTTACTTAATTGCTGATACTTATTGGTGAGTTCTGCTTGTTTTTCGGGCGTTCCCTGAAAAAAGCAAAGGCCACCGACTTGATAGTCGCGTACCAGTTTTGTCACTTTGGCAATATGGTCTGCTCCTTTATCGGAATGAGCACGGATCATAAATAATTGGGCGATCCGTTGATCTTCAGTCATAGAATTGAACATGCTTTCTACCCAGGCTTCACGCGCATCGTTAGGCGGATTCGTAGCACTGAGAAAAAGTAGGCAAAGAAGTAGCGTTAGTGTAGGTTTCATGTTTTTAGTTGTATCAATTGATTAGTGAATCAGTTATTAGTTAATTAGTGAGTCTATTTTTTATCGAAAACCATTTTTATATAAAAATTATTATCAATAAAAAATGTACACGTTTAAAAATCTTTGCGTCTTTGCGAACTTTGCGAACTTTGCGAGAAAAACACTTTTTGGAGCAACTTCACCAGTAGATCAGTCATTGAGTATGTACTAATTATTTAACGCTTTTGGGAGATTTGATATTATTTTGAATAAGTGAGCTATAAAGATAGTAATAACTCAAAACTCACTAACCCAAAACTTATTTACCAATATTCGGATCAATGGCTCGAGCTTGTTGCAAATATTTTTGGGCGTTTTCAGCATCCCCACCGTATTGGTAAGCAGCACTTAAGTTAAATAAGGCCTGTGCGTTTTTGGGTTCTTGTGCGAGTGCTTTCTGGAAAAATTGAATAGCAACTGGGTGATTGCCACGAGTACCATTGAGTACGCCGAGGAGCCTCAAAATTTCGTATTCGTCGCCTCGCATTTCGAGGGCTTTGTTTAAGTATTTTTCAGCTTTTGCAAAATCGCCTTTTTCTCCATAAAATTTTCCAGCATCTCGATAGGTAATTCCTAGGTTGTTGAATCCATTTTCGTCATTGGCGTCAATCGCTAGTACTCGATTATAATACTGAATCGATTTTTCATAGTCTTTTAAATAATTAGAACTATTGCCAAGTAGGAGATAAGCGGCTTTGTAATTGGGGTGGATTTTTATGGCCTCTTGTAGATGCACTTGTGCAATACGTAGCATCTCGGTTTCTTTGTTTTTATTTTCGGGTTTTGAAGACTGAGCGATCATCTCTCCACCAACGGCGTTACGTAATTTTGCACTGTTTTGGGAGGTTTCGATATCGGTAGTGAATAAAGTGTAGTTGTCTTTCCAAGCCATATTTCGAACGACCGTTTTTATACCAAGAGCAACCGTGATTAAGGCTACGATTCCTAATACGGTGGTCAATTCCGAAAGACGGATTTTTGACTTTCCTTTGTTAAGTTTTTTTGCTAAACGCCAGCCAAGGATTCCTAAAATAAAACTAAACCCAACTGAAGGCATAAACATAAAACGTTCGGACATATTGGTTCCGACCGGAAAAACAATATTAGAAATAATGGAGGTAGTCATCAGAAAAAACAGGATTCCGAAACTAATGGGGTCTTTCTTTCTTAGGCCGATGATCGCGTAAACAGTCATCGCTAAATAAGCGATTAGACTAAGGATTACTTTTATGTTTCCGAAACTCATTATCTCCACGTGGCGAGGGTAATAATCATGCGTAAGCGGATGAGGGAAAATTAATAACTGTAAGTATTTACCAAGCGTAAAAATAATGGTCGCCATTTTTTCACCAAAAGAAAAGTCAAGGTACTGATTTCCTACGACCTTTATAAAAGGGTTGTTCATTAACTCATTGGAGGTGTCTCCAAGATCTGCTCCCAAGATATTGAAACGAATGAATAGAAATACAGCGGCAGCACCAAAGAAGGGGAGTGTCTTCATGGCAATTTGCACAAATTTAGCATCCGTAAAAAACCAATACATCAACGGGACGACTCCTAGGAAAGTGATGGCATTTTCTTTTGACATCAGTGCAATAAAAAAGCAGACGAATACCGCAATTTCAAGCGCATTATTTTTTTTATAAAAAGCCATTAAAGAATAATAGGTCGCAGCTAAGGCACCCAATAAGGTTAGAATTTCATCTCGTCCCTTGATATTGGCAACGGCTTCTGTGTGTAGTGGATGCGCTGCAAAAATAAGCGCTGCAATCAAAGCCACTGTAAACCCGCGAAGATCGGAACGACCTGGTCCTAATAAATTTAACACCAAAAGATAGACTAAAATCGTAGTGAGACCATAAAGAAGGATATTGATAAAATGCCCCACAAAGGGACGACCTTCGTAAATAATATTCCCTTTTTCATCTTTGGCAATTTGACCGGTTGCGGTCTTCTTTTTCTTTTTAAATAATTGCCATTCTATCGCAAACATAATCAACGTAAAAGGACGATAACGCCCGCCACTGACGAGCTTATCTTTACCTTCTACTTTAAAAAAACCTTTAAACGTATCGTATTTTAAAATTCCGGGAATACCAGCAACACCTTGCGTGGTATACATATTATCGGTGATGACGATAGCGTCGTCTTGGGTGTATTTGTGATTGAGTGTATTTCCATAAAGTAAAAAACAGAAAACCATTAAAAGCGCAGAGACGATTCTTACTGAAGGGATCGGCGAGGTAGATCCCGTGGAAGCGAGTTTCTTTTTAGGTGTCCGTTTTGGTTGTTTTTTACCTTTTGGTGATTTTGCCATTTACAATAACTTCGATTTTAATGGTGAAAATATTGCTTTTTTAGAACTTTGACGACGACTCGCCATTTTTTATGATTTATTTTTTAATATTAAGAGTATGTTTAAATTTATTTTGAATTGAAAATCAATAGTTTGTGCCTGCCTGCCGGCAAAG
>CAZYAC010000218.1:0-8848 GCA_964645475.1 uncultured Saprospiraceae bacterium
TCAATTGGTTGGATTGATGGAAAATGGAATGGAATTAACTTCTATGTTCAATTTTGCTTGCTCATCCGGAAGCCTTCGAAATATGAACTATCCCTTCAAATTGCAGGCCCACTTTTTTATGAATATGTTTATTCCTGTGAGTAATTTATTATTCGGAAAAGCCAATGTTCAATGGATGGGTATGGGAGAACCATTACCTAAACACGTCGCTAATCAATGGAGGAAATGGTGTAATGGGCAAGGATATGTAGAAACGGATTTTGGAAAAGCCATAAAAAGCCATAATTATGACGACTTGAATTTTCCTTCCTTTTGGCTATATGCAACAGATGACACAATTGCTAATTATAAAAATGTAAAGGATATGATGAGGGTTTATTCTACATCCAAAGGAGAACTCCTTGGACTCAATCCAAAGGATCATGGAACCAAGGAAATAGGACACATGAAATTCTTTAGCTCAAAAAATAGAGAATTGTGGAAATACCCTTTGGATTGGTTGAAACAATTTAATTAAACCTTAGAAAATTACACGATAAAAAATCTCTCCACCTCTAAAATTAGATTCAGGACTTTGCCCTGAGGAAAATAATTTTTTTAGAAAATCGAATGTCTGTCTTAATAATAACGCACCAAAAGTGACATTATTAATTTTTAATTCATTCATTTTTCATTAATAATCAACGTTTCCGAAAAGGCATTTTCGCCGGTTGATTAAATTTAACTTTCGATAAATTCATCTCTACCGAAACATCTCCCATTTGTTGGCTATACATTTCTACAACTCTATGATGAGGAAAAGCGATCACCTCGCCGACTGTTTGATAATTAGATTGTTCTACCGTTAATGCTCGCTGGTATCGCAGGTCGTTAAAATACATTTTTTCTAAATTAAAATCTTCCGCACCCAGCCAATATTCGTTCGTAAATGGCGTAGCATCGCTGGCTGTCAAATGATATGCATCATCGTTGATATCAGATTTAATGTTTTCTTGGGTCATAAAAAACACATTACCCAACACAAAATCCTGCAAGGTGGCAAACGAAGCAGGCAAGTTAAACTCCGATTCTATAAAAGAAAAATCTCTAACCAAATACTGTCGTTCGAGTCGATTGATCAAGTAAACTGAATCAGTGGTGATCAGTACCCTGGCTCCTTCGATGCCAAATTTTCTTACCGTCATCCAGATCACACTATCTTTCCGCATCCGAATATCCGCAGTCGCTCGGGTGGTACTCCCATTGTCCGAAAATTTCAGTCTTACCTTTGCCGTCAACCATTCCGCATCTAGTCGTTGCTGATCCAGTTTTTTTACTAAAAAATTAGCAGACCGAACCCGCAAGGTCGTACCGTCACTAGTCTTCACCGTCTTACAGGCCGTGATAAGCAGTAGACCGAAAAAAAACAAAATGATTTGATTGGTAATTTTCATATTTTTTCTTTACAAACTATTTTCATCAACACAAAGAAACACGGAAGAAGAGACATTCTTAAATATGGAGTTCACTTCTAAAAAAATAATTAGTCGAATTTTTTCAATTAATTAAAAATTATAATATACACACCTCTTTTCTCCATAGAACTTCGCGAATCGCTCTGCGTTCTCTGCGTCTCTGCGAGAAATAAATTTTTAAAGCGGACTCATTATTCATTAAACCACACGCTAGATGGCATTCTTAATTTTTCATTACCTCATTATTCATTAAATCTATTCATTTATCAACAAATCCAACTTCTCCCTAACCACTTCCCAAGTCAACTCGTGTTGTTCCGATAATGGAATTCCCGGTCCAGCACTTCTAACAATCCCACCACCAATATGTCGAATAATGCCATTCTTATCTACTAAAATATTTTTAGGATAGCTACTTCCAAAAGGTTTGATGAAATTCAAAGCCCCTGGAAAATGACGGAAGTTAAATTCGAATCGTTCCAGAAATCGTTCAATCTCCATTCCTTGTTCAGGAGCAAAAGACAAAAACGCCACGTCTTGATCTGCATAGCTTTCCTGTAATTGATTTAAGTAAGGCATTTCTACAATACAAGGGGGACAACGCGTAAACCAAAAATTGATAAATAAAACCTTTCCAGAAGCTGCCGCTAGATTAAATTTTTTACCATAAAGATCCACTAGTTCGATGGACGGCATTGGCTGGTTCAAATAATCCGGCATCAACGGTGGACCCTGCAGCATTTCCAACGGAATCAAATGAATACCGCCGATCTGGATTAAAGTATTATTCTCCTGCAACTCCTGCGTCACTTTAAACTGTGCCGCCCATTCTTCAGGTGCTGATTCATTATTCTTAACCAAGTCTAATTTTTGTTGTAAGGCTGTAGCCGTTAATCGTTCTACAGAATTTCCAATCTGGTAAAGCGTATCCGTTTGCGCAGATAGTCCAACCGCAATCCAAAAAAATATTAAAAAAAATAAAATTTTAGGTCGTTTCATATTTTGAAGATTAATACACGATAATTTAAAATTACAATGCTTTTTTATTTAGGCCACGCTAAAAAATAATACGTCTTAATGATAATAACGAATCATAAGTGAAATTATTAATTTTTGAATCCATTTTGAAAGTTAAGAAAATTGAAAATCTAAATCTTATTGACATAAATCCAATGCGATAAAAGATTTACACGTTAAAGAGTCTCTATGCCTCTGCGAACTCTGCGAGAAAAACACTTTTAAGAGCCGACTCATTTTTCATTATTTTCCAATAACCCGACTGAGGGCAAACAGGTTCAACAAAAAAAGCCGACGCCAAAGCACCGACTTATTTTTAAGCTAGAAAAACAAATGCTTTATTTCTTTTTAGTTAGTGCCTTAATTTTATCTTCCAATTCATACTCATCTCCAGGCGTGTAGCTATTATGTTCGTAAACGATATTTCCTTCTTGATCGAGTAAAAAAGTCATTGGTACCGTCTGAAAATTTAAAGATCGTTTTAGATCTTCGTTTACGTCAGATAGGACTGTATATTCCCAACCTTTTGTCTCAACCATCGGCTTTACTTTTCTCATACTTCGTGCGTCGTCAATCGTGATGGCTACCAGTTCTACCTCGTATGCTTCCTGCCATTCCGGATATAAATCTGCGATGGCATCTAGCTCCCGCTTACAAGGATGGCACCAAGTGGCCCAAAAGCTGATCACTGTAATTTTACCATCCTGCGCATATTTTTGAATATTAACGGATTCCCCATCTAGGTTTTTGATCGAGACATTGGGAAGTGTCTTTTTTACCTTGTTTTGTGCGGAAGCGAAAGTAGTAACAGAAAAAATAGCAAGTAATAAGATAAGTTTAGTAAACTTCATTTTGTCGGTGTTTTTTATAATTTAAATATATATCTAGGATAGCAAGTTAAGGACTTCTCTAAATAAATTTTTGCCTTAAAAGTTAAAAGCCTTAAAAATGTCAGTTTTAATCAAAAAAAAAGAGATTTTTCCTCAACTTCCTATAATTTACCCTTAAATTTGACAGCTATTTCAACTAATAGTTACACCCTGTAAACAAATTTGAAGCGTTAAAATTTTGTTAAGCAGGTAGTCGAAACTATAGCTCCATTACTACTGCTATTTAATTTAATATGAAGAACTTATCCTTACTTCTTAGAGTAACCGCGATTTTATTATTAATCGTATTCGGAAATAATCTACAAGCTCAGGATGAAAAGCAACAAGAGGCTAGTAGATTATCCGGCAACTTCCAATCAACCGCCAGCTTTTACATTCCTGATTCTGCCATTGGTGCGGTGGGGCAGCCACAATACGATCGACAATTGTACG
Organism: uncultured Saprospiraceae bacterium; assembly: GCA_964645475.1. GTDB lineage: Bacteria > Bacteroidota > Bacteroidia > Chitinophagales > Saprospiraceae > JALZUU01. The sequence continues at coordinate 3,794 of CAZYAC010000218.1, forward strand.
GAGCAGATGCTTGGTTACAACTCAATTACAGTAATTGGGGGTTTGATATAGGAGTTCGGTTTGACTTATTTAATAATTCGCAATTGCTTAATCCCAATGGCTCTTATACCGCACAAGGAATTGGTCGGTGGTTTATCAAAAAACAAATCAAAAAACTTGGCCTTTCTGTGGGGTATCTCTATGATCAGATTGGTAGCGGGATTATCTTTCGGGCTTATGAAGTGCGTGGGTTGGCCATTGATAATGCTCTCTATGGTGCCCGTGCAACGTATGACCTGACGGATAATTGGAGATTTAAAGCGTTTACCGGATTACAAAAAAGACAATTTTCTACCTATGCTGCGGTTATCAAGGGTTTCTCTGTAGATGGTTTTATCCAACCCAAAGATGAAAAGGCTAAATGGTCGCTTGCTCCTGGATTTGGAGTAGTAGGTCGTACCCTTGATGATCAAACCATCAATACGGTGGTCAATACGATTGGAACTTATAATGTTGTGGATAGTATTGGTGCTCGCTATAATGCTTATGGACTTACTTTATATAATACGCTGACTGCTGGTGGTTTTAGTTGGTACGTCGAAGGAGCTTATAAAACGGCTGAGCAATATTTCGATCCCTTTGCCATAAAAACCAACCGAGATAGTTCTACTTCACTTGGTAAATTAAACTTTGATGACGGATCTGTTTTGTATACTTCCTTAGGCTATGCAGGTAACGGATTAGGAATCAATTTGGAAGCCAAACGGACCGAAAATTTCACCTTTAGGGTTGACCCTTTTCAGACTGGTGTACAGGGTTTTATGAATTATCTACCAGCCCTGACTCGGATTAATACCAACCGTCTAAATGCTTACTATAATGCCGCTACGCAAGAATTAGGTGAACTGGCTTATCAGGCCGATATTACCTACGCTTTTAGTCGAAAATTACGATTTAATTTTAATTTAGCCTATATCAATAATTTAGACAATGAATTGTTATATCGCGAATATTATTTCGAAGGTTTTTATAAATTTAAACGTAAATGGACGTTGTCTGCCGGAGTACAAATTCAAAACTATAACCAAGAAGTATACGAAGTAAAACCAGATGTACCTATTGTAAAAACGTTTACCCCTTTTGCTGAATTTTTATATAAATTTGATCGTAAAAAGTCTATCAGAATTGAATCTCAAGTCATGTTTACCGAACAAGACTTTGGCAATTGGTTATTTGGTTTAGTAGAATTTAGTATCGCACCTCATTGGTCATTTACCGTTTCTGAAATGTATAATTTTTCCCCTACCCAACGAACCGATGGTGTAGCGTTGAGTTATCCTCGGGTAGATGTTTTTTATACCAATGGTGCTAATCGTTATTCGCTTAGTTTTGTTAAACAAGTACAAGGGATTGTTTGTGCAGGTGGTGTTTGTCGTTTAGAACCTTCTTTTAGCGGAGTGAGATTATCGGTTAACTCTAGTTTTTAGAAAAGGCTATTAGCTGGTTAGCTGTTGGCTAGTTAGCTTCCCTCAATCGTGAAGTTCGTTATAGGGAAGCTAACAGACGAACAAACTAACTAGCCAGCCGGCAAAAAAAAAATACACACACAAATAACTTCTAAAAAAATAAATTTGTTATGAAAAATAAGGTGATTAAATTAATGCTTCTTTTAAGCATGATTGGACTTTGGAATTGTAACGAAAATGCCCCCATTATTCCTTGCTTGAGTTGCAATGATGATGAAGTAATTGTTGAGCCAACAGATAAAAAAATACTAGTAGAAGAATTTACGGGTGTACGTTGTGTAAATTGTCCAGCGGGAAGTGCTGAAATAGAAAATTTATTAGATATTCACGGAGAACGTCTAATCGCAATTTCTATTCATGCGGGTTTCTTTTCTGCAGCCTATGCAGATAGCAACGAAGATTATACGATCCCTGAAGGAACGGCCTTAGAAGGATTTTTGGACAGCCCTTTGGGTTATCCAACGGCAGTTATCAATCGTAAATTATTCGAAAACCAAGATGATTTACAACTGACGCAAACCAGTTGGGCTGGACTCATACAACAAGAAAAGAGTGAACTTTCACCACTCATTTTTGATCTAACCCTTAATTTCGATGAAGGCAATCGTCAGCTAACAGCAAATACTAAAATTCAGCCTGCCGAACCCCTTAATGGAGAATTTAGATACTCTGTCATGGTTACCGAATCAGGAATCAAAGATGTTCAGTTAACACCCGATGGAATAAAATCAGATTATGAACACAAACATGTTTTACGCGATATGATGACCCCTTTTAACGGAGAATCCATTGACGAAAATTTCACAGTCGGTACCATCGTTGAAAAAGAGCACCAAATGACGTTGCCAGATAACTGGGATTTCACTAAAGTAACGGTGATCGTAGTAGTTCATCGTACTGGAAATAACCGAGAGGTGATTCAGGTAGAGGAGAAGAGTTTGGCGGATTAGGGCATTGGAATAATATACTTTCGAATTTTATAAGAGAAAACGTCTATACTTTTGACTGAAGTATGGACGTTTTTTAGTGATTTAGAACTTACTTTTAAGAGATTTTGTTAAAGAACAGCAAATAAATTAGTCTGCTCAGGAGGTAAAAAGACAGATTACCCTAATCAAAAAATCCCCTACAAATTAGTTATCTTTGCGCACTATTATTCCGTCTGTTTTTTGCAGGCAGAATATTCCAACTAAAAACAGACAAAGTTTATCATAAATGAAGATCGCACTCAACTGGCTAAAAGACTACCTCACCATCCCACACGACGTGGAAAAGACCGGCGAAATCCTTACCGATATCGGCCTGGAAGTGGAAGGAATTGAAACCGTCGAACATATCAAAGGTGGCCTAAAAGGGGTCGTTGTCGGACACGTCAAGACCTGCGAACAACATCCCGACGCAGACCGCCTCCGCGTAACAACCGTAGACGTGGGAGCTGACGAGGATTTGCATATCGTTTGCGGAGCACCCAACGTCGCCGCTGGACAAAAGGTAATGGTGGCAACCATCGGTACCCAACTTTACTTTAGTGATGGCAAAGATCTAAAAATCAAAAAAGGAAAAATTCGAGGTCAAGTTTCCCAAGGAATGATTTGTGCCGAAGATGAATTGGGTATTGGAACAGACCATGATGGTATCATTGTCTTACCAGACGATACCGCCATCGGAACGCCTGCTAGTGATTATTATAATATTTCCGCCGAAACAGTCTACGAAATCGGTTTGACTCCCAACCGTTCCGATGCAACCGCTCACCTTGGAGTGGCTCAGGATTTGGCAGCTGCTTTTAAGATCAACTACCAACATGACGGGATTGTCAATTTACCCGACATTAGCGGATTTACGACGGGTACAACCACTCATCCAATTACCGTCGAGGTGAAAAATACGGAAGCTTGTCCGCGCTATACAGGTATCGTACTTACGGGCATTACCGTGGCGCCTTCGCCCGAGTGGATGCAAAAAAGACTAACTGCCATCGGTGTCCGACCGATTAGTAATATTGTAGATATTACGAATTATGTGCTGCACGAACTTGGCCAACCGCTCCATGCTTTTGATTACGATCAAATCACAGATAAAAAAGTAATTGTTCAGACTTTACCAGAAGGAACGAACTTCGCTTCTTTGGATGAAGTTGATCGTAAGTTGAGCGCAGAAGATTTGATGATCTGCGATGGACAAGGCAACGGTATGTGTATTGCTGGCGTCTTTGGAGGGATAAAATCTGGTGTTACCAAAAATACTAAAACCATCTTTTTAGAATCCGCACATTTCCATGCACGTTGGATTCGTCGTACAAGTACTCATCACTTATTGCGGACAGATGCCGCCGTCTGTTTCGAAAAAGGGAGTGATCCTAACATTACAGAGTATGCACTCAAAAGAGCAGTGTTATTAATTAATGAACTAGCAGGCGGTACGGTCGCTTCTGAATTGATTGATCTTTATCCTAATCCAGTAGAGCGGACAAAAATTGAAGTGCGTTTTCGTAATGTTCGTCGTCTGATTGGAGTTGATATTCCTACCCAAGAAATCAAAGATATTCTGGAAGCGATGAATATTGATATAGTGGAAAGTACCGACAAAGCAATGACCGTGGCGATTCCAACCAATAAAGTAGATGTAACTCGCGAAGTGGATGTAATAGAAGAAATTCTAAGAATTTATGGATTTAACCGGGTATCTGTTCCCAATCAGATCAAAAGTACGATGGGGCAAGGTGATGGAATTCCGGTTCATTCGCTCCGACAAAAGCTAGGTGATTATTTGAATGCTCAAGGATTTAATGAAATCATGGGACTTTCGCTTAGTCAGTCTCGCTATTTTAGGGATTTGTTGCAACTACCAGAGGAGGAATTAGTATACGTTAATAATACCTCCAATATCCACTTAGATGTAATGCGACCCACGATGTTGTTTAGTGGTTTAGAAGCCATTGTTCATAATCAGAATCGCCAAAATGCAGATTTGAAATTCTTTGAGCAAGGATATACTTACCGACCCAAAGAGGAAGGTTTCAAAGAAGAAGAATATTTTACCTTATTCTTGACTGGACGACGGGAGGCCGAAAGCTGGCATCACCCGAAAAAGACACCGATGACCTATTATACCTTAAAGGGCTATGTAGAACAACTGATGAACCGAGTGGGAATCGGAAATTACCAAACTACAGTATTGAACAGTGATGAAAATTCTGCCTCAGATACGCTTTCGTATGGTTTGCGCTACCACCGAGGTGCACAAGTCATTGTGGAATTTGGGAAGGTAAAACCAAATCTAACCGAGGGTATGGACATCAAACAAGACGTTTTTTACGCTGCTTTCAGGGTAAAAAGCTTGATGAGTGTGGTTAAGAAAAATAAGATAGACTTTGTGGAATTGACCAAATATCCCAGAGTTAGACGTGATTTAGCCTTGGTTATTGGAAAAAATGTTAAATTTGAAGATATTAAAGGAATTGCCCGTAAAACAGGCAAAAAAATTCTGAAAGACGTTAATTTGTTCGATGTGTATGAGAATGAAGACCAGCTAGGGAAAGACAAAAAAT
>CAZYAC010000219.1:0-8841 GCA_964645475.1 uncultured Saprospiraceae bacterium
CTTCTACCCATTGCACTAAATTTACACTCCTAAAAGTCAAGTGACTATTGCGATCTCCATTAAGCGATCGCAGGTCGTTTAGAAGTGTTGAAAATTGTTTACTCATCTCCGAGGTATTTTTAGATAAGGACCGATTTTGATTTTTGATAAATTGAAAAAATAGTTTCTCGATATCGTAATAACGATTTTTCTTTTTTAAAAATCTATAAGTAGATTTTAGGCAAGAGATTAAATACATTTTATTCCCTAATTCAAAATGAATGATTAGCAGGAGTATTCTTGATAGCGCCTGGATATCTTCTCTAAAATCACTCTTTACGGTTTGGACTAAATTTATCCACTCTAGTGATTCAGAATACTGTTTTAAGTTAAAATGATAGATCGCATTATGCCAATAATATAAATATTTTGATGGCTCATTTAGTAGCGTTTCATATTGCTTAAAATGATTTCTCATTCTGGTTATCAACTCGTGCATATCATGTTGAGGGTTTAAGCCAAAAAGAGATTTGTATTCATTGATGTATAAACTTAACCCTATGGTTGCTTCTAGTGCTTTGTTTCCGCTGGAGTCTTTAAATGCTTTTCTACATTTTTGGATAAGGACTAAAATTTTATGATAGGATCCTAATCTTAATAAGGCAAATTGAAGATTTATGTTGGCCCTAAAATACATGTCTCCATTTTCGTTGATAAACCGAGGGGATGATTCTAAATGCAGTATTAACTTTTCTCCATATGCACAGCTTTCGGCTATATTTTCCTTCATTCCATAATAAAATTGAAAGAGATAAAAGTAGATGGTTTTAGCTTTGTAGCTTAAGGCATTCTCTTCATTGGTCATTAATTCATTTGAAATTACTTCCTCATATCTGGCTAATTCTTCTGTATTTGATGGTAAACCTCTTTCCAGATATATTTGCCACATCTTACTTTGAAGGTCTTGGAATTTCCTCAAATTTAATGCCTTCGATACGATTAACTGCTGTCGTTCATGCCCCGAAGATAGTTTTTGTAAACTGTAATTAATGGAATTTTCTAATTCGAGAAAAGCCAAAAGAAAATACCATTTTTCATATTCCTCGGATTGCGAAATTCCTCTTCGAATAAATTTTAATGCTTGATAGGGTAATCCCTTTTGATTTAGGATATCAGCCTTGGTCGCTATGGATCTTAATTTAAAATCTAGCGAATCTTCTTTATTAAATTCAATTAAACAATCTAGGATTTTTTTATATAAATTCGATTTGTAAAGATCCAGTCTTTTGGATGGTAATTTATTTTTAAATCTATTTGTCAGGGTAAGCTCAGAATATACCTCTTTCTTTTTAATCATTTCGGAGATGATATCAAAGAGGAGCACATATCCATTTTCATCTCCCAGTACATGTCTGTTAGCATAAATTTTAAAATATCGCTTTTCTGAAGGCGTCATTTTTAAAATTAAATCATAAAGTTGTTTTCTATTGGTAGACATAATTGAATCATGTAAATTAACAATTAAAGGACATTTTATCTAAATAAGGATAATTAATAAACCGCGTATACCCAATTTATGTTTAGCAAAAGAGCTGTTTAAAGATCGAATTCTTTAAACAGCTCTGTTGGATTAAATAATAGAAACCTATTATTAGTATAGATATTGATCTATTTGCAATTACAGGATGCCTGAAACGAGACAGGCAATTCATCCACGTTCTTAGGAGGGTTCTGCTCATTTCTAAAAGCAAGTCTTGTCAGGCCTTGAGGAGGAAACCATACTTTATTATTTGGACTAGAAATAAGTTTGGTTATTTTACAGTTTTGTCCAGTACCACATCCACCAGAACAAAGTCCTTTTGTATTGCTGTCAGTTGAGCCACCACTACTTGAACTCGAACTAGCATCAAAGCCTATAGAATCAAGGAAAGCCTCAAAATCCTCAATAAAAATAGGCATAGGCATACCACTTAAATCTATTGTATCTTTTTTATATCCTGTACGGGTACATCTGGCTGCAAGATTACTTCGAACTTCAGCAGAGATTTCTACGTGCTCATTAACTATATCATCTTCAATCATTTGTGATTTTTCACACGAATAGATGGCAAATACGAAACCGATTATGGTCATGATAAATAAAAACTTTTTCATCTTTTAGCATTTTTTAGGGTTAAAGAATGCTTTAAGTTATTAGATATTAACTGACTATTTTTCCCATTTTTTAGATAAACTCCTTATGTCTGATCTCCATTCATGGACAAGGCATCATCCAATTTGAATATTCCATAACACACTATAGTTATTATTTATTCACTTTGTAGCATAAGAATTAACCGAGTGCCAATTCCACGGTAATAAATAGAAGTTATTAAAAGCGGATTTTGGTTAATTATCCTTCTAAGATATTTTTTCCTATCAAATAATACTTCTCTTTTTTTATGGCAATACCTTTTTATAAGAAGATATCTCTGAACAATTTCTAAACAAAGAGAGGCCACCCCTAGGTACAGAGGCAGCCTTCTCTCCATGTTTTTCAAATGAAGAACGAAGTAAGTCCTGGATTTAGTTAATGATCACTTGAATAGGACCCGCACCAGATTGCAACCAAGTAGCGGTCAAAGTAGACCCACTAAAACTACAAGTACTATTGAACACATCAAAGCCGCAGAGGTTTTGCAAAGCAGGGTTCCAGCTCGAACTTCTCAGTATTGGAGTTGTTCCCCAACCTACAACACTCCAGAAATGACGGCCACATGAAATATCTCTAGTAAAATCAACAGACATACCTGGTTGAATAGCAGTAGTCGGGATACTATTAGCATTACACAAGTTGCAAGGCTCCAACCGGGTGATCATTTCTGCTTGTACTGCAACCACATAAATCGTGCAGTCTGCTTGATTCGTAACGGTCATTTGAGCTTGACAGAAAGATTGAAAGCCAGCCATAAATACGAAAGCCAGCCATAAAGCGCGTAATTTGATTTTCATAAATAAACGTTTTTTAAGGTTAAATAATGCTTCAAGTTATTAGATATAAACTGACTATTATTTCCTTTTTTTAGATATACTCCTTATGTCTAGTCCATAATTATAGGCAGGATAGGTTTTAATTTGGCTGTAGAATTCCATAGCTTATACAAGGTATTTTTTCATTTAGATCATGTTCTTTGACGGTTCAATTAGTTTAAATTTTGATCATTTCTCTTCTAGACAATTATTTCATGTAATCACGGGTCTTATTAAAATCTATAACTACCTTTGCGAATTATTAATAGAAATAGAGACTCATTTCAAAATTGAAATATCAAATTTGGAAGCTGAAAATATTCATACTATTCAAGACTACTATGAAATAATTCTAAAAAAAGCCGATATATCCATACCCAATGAGGAGGTATTGCAAAGCCTGAAAATCCTGATCGCAGAAAAGGTCGGAATAGACCTTAAACAACTAAATTTAGAAACGAATATAGTGAACGACTTAGGATTGGATTGATTTTAAGAAAGTAGAATAGGAGAATTACAAAAAAAACATTTTAGGCAAAAAAGAGTCTATTTGATCCGCTCGTTTACAACATATTCAAATCTAGAAACAAATTCAGAGGATAAATCCATTCCATAACCAATTAAAAAAAATGTTGAGGTTAATATCCCAAATCAAATTCTACCCTAGAATAAGCTGATTAGGAAACACACTCAAAGGTTAGCTAAATAAGAATTTTAGAGAAATAGTGAAGAATAAAGAATAAATTCCTATTTTGTGGAGATAAAACCCATAATAAATAAAAATTTATCCTAAATTTTATTAACCAACTTGTCCCGCTTTATTGAGACAGCTAAATCTCTTACAGATGAAGACGATATTAAACCGTTCTTTTTTATTTCTAATCTCTATAGTTTTTGTTCTCAGCCTTCAGAGCTGCGATGATTTAAATACCTCAGGTTCTAGTTCTAGCTCTGATACCGAAGCAACATCCGCTGACAATAGCCCAAGTGGTGATGATAATTCCACAGCAACAGACACTAACAAGAAACATAGCGAAATGACGCCCCAAGAGCATTCAGAATTTGTCGCCAAACATGCCGATCATCTTATCGGTACAGACAAAAAGATGATCGATATTAAAAATGCTCACATCGACCATAAGGATCAATTTAGTTATAAAATTGGTGAGGAAGACATAAGCCTAGAACGTATTTATAATGATGCTAAGGAAGTTAACCTCATGACCATAACTCGGTGTAAAGGTGACGACTGTCATACTAAAAATTACTTTTTTGAGAATAAAAAGCTTATTTACGTATTTCATCACCATGAAGTCAAAAGTGGTGACAGCTTTACGGTAGATGATCACAAAACCTATTTTCAGGATGGTCAAATGCTCAAATGCCTAGAAAAAGAGTTTAATTATAAAAATGGGGAACCTCAGCCCAATGAACCTTATAAGCTAGTAGACTGTAACGAAGGCAATAAAATAACAAAAAACATGCAAAAATTACTTACTTCAAATGAGGATGATACAAAAGGCTTATTATAGCAATAGGCCAATCAAGTATTCAATTGTCTTAAAGTATAAGATTCAATTAGAAAGAACAGCCACTTCGATTTATTCGAGGTGGCCGTTTTTTTAGGATTAGGAATCGGTTGTCCCGCTCAATTAGTTCCTCCTTTCGGTGAATAAAAACTATCAAAAAAGAAACTTATCATTTTTTTCTTACCTTTGACATGATGTAACAACTGCCCCTCATCAGCAATACATCAACTACCCGTCAATTGCCGCCATCCGTGTCAACTGAAACTATACAAACCGTTATCAATTTATTACTATCTTTAGAACTAAGAAAAGAGTTCACACAATACCCGTTGCGCTATTGCTTTTTCTTAGTAATTAAGGCCTGAAGTCTATTTTTAACTGATTAAGCTATGACCGACTTACTAAAAACAATCCCCTTTCTATTCCTTTTTTGGGGTTCTTTCTTTCTTATACAAGAAGAACCAAGAGATAGAACAATCCTAGAAGATACCCTTCTTTCAGAACCTTATTGTGCGCACGATTGGATTCAAAAGTCAATTCTAGAACAAAAGCCGGAGCGGCTTCATCAACAAGAAATCCTGGAACAGCTATGGCAAAATCATAATAATCAAAATCAGACCTTAACCACTACTCCACCCGCAGATTATACGCTTCCTGTAGTGGTACATATCATTCACAATAATGGTCCTGGAAATATTTCTGATGCGCTCGTTTTACAAGGAATTCAAGATCTAAATGATGCTTTCGAAAATATCGGCTATTACGATCAAAATACGGGGGTAGATACAAAAATAGAATTTTGTTTAGCCAAACGAGATCCGGATGGCAATGCCACCTCGGGGATTACGAGAACGGTATCGACGTTAACTGAGCTGACGATAGAAACGGAAGATATTGATATGAAAGATTTGTCTCGATGGGATCCTTTACATTATATCAATGTTTATATCGTCAATGGTATTTGTTCCGTAAGCGCAGGTTGCGGTGTAGCAGGCTATGCCTATCTACCGACTTCTCATGGAGAACCAGAAGATGGGATCGTAATGGAAGCCGGTTGGTTGGGAGCAGACCCGGCAGAATCTGCAGTCCTGGTGCATGAAATGGGACATTATTTAGGCTTATATCATACCTTCCAAGGAGGCTGTGGAAACGATGATTGCTTACAAGATGGCGATCGAGTTTGTGATACCCCGCCCGATCAATCGACCGCTCCCGTTCCTTGTAATTCATCCATGAACAGTTGTATGACGGATGTCAATGCCGGAGATCCAAACAATCCCTTTACCACCGATCAAGATGATATGTTTATCAATTATATGGATTATGGAGATTGGAATTGTTATTCTGCCTTTACGCAAGGACAAACAGATCGGATGACCTTTTTTATCGAAGATGTTCGAAATACCTTGTTGAATTCAGAGGCTTGTCAAGATCCATGTACGAGTGGTTTAACCGCTTCTTTTAATCCAAGTAATTTAATCGTTGATTTACAAGGGAGCTTAACTTTCACAAATACAAGTCTTAATGCAACGAATTATAGTTGGTTAATAGATGGTGTAGAATTTTCAACGTCGATCAATGCTAGTTATACTTTTAATACAGAAGGTAGTTTTGAAATCACATTGGTTACTCGAAATGCCAATCCAAATTGTGTGGAAAGAATGTCCGTTACCATTCAAGTTGTTTGTCCAGTACAAGCCAACTATACGGTCAATAATACGCCACCTTTTGAAGTAGGACAAAATATTGTTTTTACAGAAGCTTCCGTCAACGCAACTCAACATACTTGGCTGTTAGATAATATACCGGTTTCAACGAACAATCAATATGCGACTGCCTTTCCTGCTCCAGGAATTTATGAGCTGTGTTATATCGCTACTTCCGCAATTTGTTCGGATACCATTTGCCAACAATATGCCATTCTTACAGACTTAGATTGTAGCAGTGGCTTGGATGATGATGGGGATGGTCTAGTTGGGTGTTATGATCCCGATTGTTGTGCCGATGAAGACTGTGTCAATAATTATTATAATGAATGTCCGATTGATTGTGAGTTCGATCCTACCATGGCTGATTTTGAATTAGAGTTAGAATGGGCTTCTTCTGGAATTGGTAACTGGTGTAATTATAATACACCTATTGTCGGAGATTTGGATGGTGACGGTATTCCAGAGATAATTGGAAAACCTTGTACTGGAACGGGCCAACCATCTTCCGCAGCCTATCCAAATTTGTTGGTGGTAGATGGCGCGACGGGCGTAGTTGAAACCATTATTGAAACACCTGGATTAAAATATTTATGGGATGGGCCTAGTATTGCGGATGTGGATCAGGACGGTTATCCGGAAATCTTTTTTCAAGCCTCTGATCATATATCCAATCAAAATTACCAATCAGGCGGTCCGATTATTTCAGGTGATGTCCGGCGAAAAATTCTTTGTTATAGTTTTAACGGTAGTACCTATGTTGAAAAATGGATGTCAGATGCTCCGGCAGGATATAATGGTTGGGAAGAAGGGAATACCGTAAGTATTACAGATTTCAATCAAGATGGGATCGCAGAATTATATGTACAAAATATGATTTTTAATGCACTTGATGGAACATTATTGGTTGCTGGAGGATCACAGGTGCATCGAGGAATGAAGTTTTTTGGAGAGCTCCTTATTCAAGCTTCTTCCTATTCTGTAGCCGTGGACGTTTTACCCGATAGTGCTTGTCCAAATTGTTCCGGGCTAGAATTAGTAGCGGGAGGAACCGTTTATTCCGTTAATATTGATAATGTAAATTCCACCATTTTTGCGGAACGCGTTTTACCGGGTTCCTCTGATGGATGGACCAGTATTGCCGATGTAGATCAAGATGGAGATTTGGATGCGGTTATTGCTACAAATGTTTCCAATACCACGGAAGCCATTGTGTATGTATGGGACTTACAAACGACGACTGAATTATACCCACCCATTAGTTTACCAACTTCATGGGCGTATATTGCCTTAGCGAACGTGGCTGATTTTGACGGAGAAAAAGGCGTAGAAATTGGCGTTTGTACCCGTTATATGTATCAAGTTTTAAAACCTGTTAATGGTCAACTAACCGTCTTATGGCGAATTGATACCAATGATTTTTCAGGCCAAACGGGAACCACGGTTTTTGATTTTAATAATGATGGTGCCAACGAAGTCGTTTATCGGCAAGAAACAGAAATTCAAATATTAAATGGTGCAGATGGAACGATATTAGCCACCGCACCATGTACTTCCGGAACTCGGGTTGAATATCCCATTGTGGTTGATGTAGATGCCGACGGAGAAACAGAAATTTTATGTAGTTGTACCAATGAATTAAAATCTTTTGGTTCCGCAGGTACACCGTGGGTAAGTACCCGTCAAGTATGGAATCAACATGTTTATTTTAATGTCAATATCAATGATGACTTGACGATTCCAATTCAACAACAAGCACATCATATTGTCGGAGATAGTATCGTGCTAAATAATTTTTTAACCCAATATGGCGATAACCGATTTCCAGCCTTCGATATTAGTTTGGAGTTTGTGGAGGCTTATTGTTTTGACATAGACGATGATCCTGAGGGCGAATGGATGCATATCACTTACGAATTTTGTAATCAAGGTAGTCGAGCGATTATTGATCAAGTCAGTTTTACCCGTTACGAAGGAAATCCGACCCAAAGCTTTGTTAATTCAACCACTTTAAACGCTAGCTCTTTTTGGAATAATGAACTTCTACCTGGGGAATGTGTAAGGATCACCCAACAACTACCGCGAAAAACTTATTTTGGGGTAATCAATGATGATGGCGATGCTCCACTTCCTATGGATTTTGAAACTGTTTTCCCTATCACCGCTTTCCCCGAATGTGATTATAGTAATAATTATGCCTTTTTCATTTTGGATGAAACGGCTTATCCACTAGACTTGGGACCGGATGTGCAAGTCTGTGATAATGGTATTTTTAATTTTGAAGCAACACTGGGTTTTGATCGCTATGAATGGCAAGATGGATCCCAGGGAACAAGCTATACCGCTTATGAAGCTGGAACTTATATTGTCACCGGAATTTCTGGTTGTATATTAAAAAAAGATACCGTAGTAGTGACGATTGATCCTAGTACGATTATTGATTTAGGACCCGATCAATTGAACTGTGGAGGTGATAGTATTTCGTTTTCAGCAGAAGGTTTTGATCAATATCGTTGGTATCCTAATGCGGATATTATTTGTGATACTTGTAGTACCATTTGGGTTACTCCGAATCAAACCACCACCTATGTTTTGGTGGCAAATACCAATGCCGGTTG
>CAZYAC010000220.1:0-1208 GCA_964645475.1 uncultured Saprospiraceae bacterium
CCCCCTATTTACCCCTTACTTCGGATGGCTTCCACTGGGTCCATGCCTGAGGCTTGTAAGGCGGGAATCACTCCTGCTAAAATTCCGATGACCGTAGACCAGATAAGTCCGGAAATAACATTCCCACTGGAAAGATAAATTTCGTAAGCAAAGAAATCCGCTGCACTCAATCCTCTTACAATAAAATAGACAAATCCTAATCCCATCAGTCCGCCGAGGAGGCAAAGGATAATGGCTTCAATTAAAAATTCTAAAAGAATCACAAACCGCTTGGCACCCAATGCTTTTTTAATACCGATAATATTGGTCCGTTCTTTTACAGATACAAACATAATATTTGCCACACTAAACATTCCTACCAAGATAGCAAACCCACCGATCACCAAACCAATGGTATTAAGCACGCCAAAGAAAGCGTCGAAGGCCGCTGTCATAATTGAAATTTCATTCATCGCAAAATTATCTTCTTCCTTCGGTTTCAGGCGTCGATGGGCTCTCAATACACCTGTGATATCGTCTTTGAGCTGCACATTATCAATTCCTTCTCCAGCTTTGACACTAAGGCTAGAATTACCAAAAACATTAGTGGCTTTTAGGTTGGCAAATTTTCGGGCGTTTTCGTAAGTCAATAAAACCGAATCATCATAATCCATGATACCGATCAAACTTTCTCCCGATTCAGCAATGACACCGATGATGGTCAGTTTACGTCCTAGTAATTTAACCTTTTTACCAATCGGTTCGATACTGCCAAAAAGCTGTTGTGCAATATTGTAACCGATGACAATATTGTCTCCACCATAAGTGAATTCATTATCTGAAAAATAACGTCCTTTCTCAATTTCAGGGTTATAAATTTCATCATACCCTTCGGTGGTTGCCAACACCTCACAGTTGTCCACACTATTGGATTTGTATTGCATGGTTTTCATCCCAATACCAACATTTAAGCAGAGTGCTTCGGCAGTCGTCAAACTTTTCTTTAATTTTCGGTAATCCTTATAATCTGGGTTGGGGCGACGCAATAATTTTGTATAGTTTTGACCGGGATCTTCGGCCCAAGAAAACTTCGAAACATAGACCACATCACTTCCAAGCTTATCGAAACTACCTCGGATATTGTCTTCGAGAGAATCCACGGCGGTTTGTACACCAATTATACAGAATATACCGATGCTGATTCCCAATAGAGAAAGGAAACTGCGCAG
>CAZYAC010000220.1:1308-8834 GCA_964645475.1 uncultured Saprospiraceae bacterium
AGAGTTTGTCTAAACTCTAAAAAAACAACATATGCGTACTAAATTATCTCAATTTAAATTCGAATTACCGGAGGAGCTTATCGCCAAATATCCATCAGAGCAACGGGACGAATCCCGTTTGATGGTCGTTCACCGGGAAACAGGAAAGATTGAACATAAGATCTTTAAAGATGTCCTCGATTATTTTGACGATGAAGATTGTATGATTTTTAATAATACCAAAGTTTTTCCCGCCCGACTCTACGGTCGCAAAGAAAAGACAGGTGCTAAAATTGAGGTTTTTCTACTTCGGGAACTCAACCATGAATCTCGACTCTGGGATGTATTGGTAGATCCTGCTCGAAAAATCCGAGTAGGTAATAAATTATATTTTAGCGACGAGAACGAAAACGACCTTTTAGTGGCTGAAGTAGTAGACAATACGACTTCCCGTGGACGTACCATTCGCTTTTTGCACGACGGAACGGAAGAGGAGTTTCAAGAGATGCTTGGCTTTTTAGGAAATACACCCTTACCCAAATATATTCAGCGAGAAGCAGAAGCGATTGACCGTGAACGTTACCAGACGCTTTATGCTAAAGAGATGGGAGCCGTTGCTGCCCCTACTGCCGGACTGCATTTTAGTCGTGAATTATTAAAAAGACTGGAAATCAAAGGAATTGATTTTGCAGAATTGACCTTGCACATTGGGCTAGGTACTTTTAGAAGTATCGACGTGGAAGATCTCAGCAAACATAAAATGGATGCGGAATATTTTAAAATTAACGAAGAAGCCGCCGCCGCCGTTAATCGCGCAAAGAAAAAGAAAAACAAGAAAATTTGTTCGGTAGGAACTACTTCAATGCGAAGCATCGAATCAGCTGTATCAGCAGACGGATTACTAAAATCAACCGATGGTTGGACGAATCGTTTTATTTTTCCTCCTTACGAATTTAGTATTGCCAATTCGATGATCACCAATCTACACCTCTCCAAATCCAGCCTCCTAATCATGGTTTGTGCTTTTGGTGGGTACGACTTAATTATGGATGCTTATCAGCAGGCGATCAAAGAAAAGTACCGCTTCTTTAGTTATGGGGATGCGATGTTGATTATTTGATGGCTGGTTGGCCTATTGGCTATTAGCTAGTTGGCTTCCTTCTAACGCAAAAAAATCCTGGTAGTTTTCATTATAAAAACTAACAGGATTTTTTATTTAGAGAATAGTATTAGGTAAGATGATTGATCTTTCTAACTTTGACGTTTTCAATTACGTTAAAAGAAAGCCAACTGACCAACAGCCTCCTTTATTCCCTAACAATTCAACGCTCCGCAAACACTAATCGTTTGTCCGGAAACATACGTAGATAAATCAGAGGCCAGAAACAAACAGGCGTCTGCCACCTCTTCTGGATTACCATATCGTTTGAGTGGAATGCCGCTGAGAAACAGTTCTTTTGTTTTTTCATCTAGACTATCGGTCATTTCCGTCGCAATAAATCCAGGAGCAATCGCATTACAACGAATACTTCGGGAACCTACCTCTTTAGCAATAGATTTAGTAAATCCAAAAATTCCGGCCTTGGAAGCTGCGTAATTGGCTTGTCCAGCATTTCCAAAATCACCAACGACTGAGCTCATGTTGATAATGGATCCACTGCGATTTTTGAGCATGGGTCGCAAGACGTGTTTGGTTAGATTAAAAACGGATTTTAGGTTGGTATGAATCACTTCGTCCCATTGAGATTCATTCATCCGCAACATGAGGTTGTCCCGTGTGATACCAGCATTGTTAATCAAAATATCGACCCGACCAAAGTCTTCAGTAACCTCTTTGACCAACTGCTCTGCCTGTTCATACGATCCAGCATCAGACTGGTAAGCTTTGACCGTCGCTCCGTTAGCGGTCAACTCATTAACAATCGCATCAGCAGCGGCGGAAGAAGAGCGATAGGTAAAGGCTACCGTAGCGCCGTTAGCAGCGAACTTACGGACAATCGCTGCTCCGATTCCTCTACTCCCTCCAGTGATGAGCGCAATTTTATCTTTTAATAATTCCATAGTCTGTTTGTTTTATTTGATGATTTTCATTGCTGCGAAAGTAAAGAAGTTGTCCAACAACTCCAAATATGGGAATAAGTACAAGACAAAAAAAAGAGAAAGTCGCGATGACCTTCTCTTGGAAATAGTTGAAAATACGGATAAAATTTCTTTATATAATATTTTCTAAGCAGGATGATCCTTTATATAATTCATCATCCTGAGGCAATTTTTTTTATTCTATGGATTAGCCGATTGACAAGTTTCAGAACTTAAGACAGATTCGGCATCTTTAGCTTTGATGGTTTGTTTTTTATTTGGCGATGCTTCGTAGCCAAGGTTACGATTTCCGTACCAGCCTCCTCCTTTACAGCTTTTCCCTGATTTACAAGAGGTTCCAGCGATGGCAAAAATAGCCATCAGGATTACTCCTAAGAACTTAAATTTCATCTTTGATTCAATTTTTTGGATGATTAATAAATGGGTATAATGAAAACGTTGAAATTCAATTAACGTGTGTCAGAGGAGAAGCTTTATACATATTCGTAAAAAGCCGACAAAACGATTAGAAGATTGATAAACTTAAAATGGCAAAAACGATACCAGCATTTTTTCTCTCAAAAAAATATTCTTTTCAATTAATTTTTTCTTCTAAAATACTCTTTTTCAACGCATTATATAAAATTATAATAAAGCACTGAGTAAAATTATAATATTTTAAAAATAAAATGTTTTAAAATAATTTGTTTTAACTAACTATTTGTTTTATATTTGTTCTGTCAACATGATTAACGACTTACAAAATACTTAACCATGAGAAATCCAAAAAGAGATGTGCCTTTGGTCATTATTGATACCAGAAATAAAGGACTTAGATCTATGCAGGATGACAGATTAAGAAGTACGGAAAATCCAAAAGGATCGGAGGCGACCTTTGGAGAATTATTGCCTTTACTTTTTATGGTAATCCAAAAAATGTGGATGATTTTACAAGGCCCTTTAAAGGACTTAAATGATCGAATTATACGGTTATTGAAAACCAAGGTATTTAGAAAAGATTTGCCGTGGTTTAAGATTGGGGTATTATCGATGGTCGCTTTTATCATGCTTAAAAAGGATTTTCAGTTAAACTTTGCAGTGGCTTCTCCCCTATCTGTCTTCACGGATGATCGGAAAGCAGAGAAGGAAAGTCATCTCTCACAGTCTCTTTCGGTTAGTAATCCTTATGCGCCATTGGCGGCAGATGATTTACAAGATCGCCGGGCTAAAAAGTTCATCCGCGCACACGCAGAATTAGCGCAACATGAGATGGAAAAATTTGGAATTCCTGCCAGTATAAAAATGGCGCAGGCGCTGATTGAGAGTCGGGCAGGTACAAGTCGACTGGCGGAGAACAACAATAATTTTTTTGGAATGAAATGCTTTAGCAAAAATTGTAAGAAAGGACATTGCTCAAACGCCACTGATGATCATCATAAAGACTTTTTTAGAATTTATGAAAAGCCCGTAGACAGTTGGAGAGCACACAGCCGATTGATTAGCAATGGTAGGTATGCGCATTTAAAATCTTACAAAAAGGATTATAAAAAATGGGCGGTAGGTTTAAAAAAGGCTGGTTATGCCACCGATAAGCGATATCACAAGAAATTGATCAATACCATTGAAAAATATCAACTCTATCGATTGGATCAATGAAATGGTTAAAGAATGAATGTCCAAAAAAACCAAGGCTAAGTACACTGTTAGGCAGGCTTCATTTTTAAGCAACTTCAATACAACACTACAATATTAATAACACGCTAACTTAAACACTATGTACCGAATTATCCCCTTTATTATCTTCTTTGCAGCCTTTGCTTATTTATTCTTCAGTCCTGCTCCAATGGATAAGATTGGAAAAACAGTAAAAAACAGGGATTGTTATCAGCTAAGACTGATGGATCAAGAAAGGCTCTTGCTATCACATGAGGAGAAAAATCCTACTGCTTCCCTGCAGAAAGAAGATGAACTTCAAAAAATTACCTTAAATAACGGTACTAAGCCTGATGTTTATCGTTTAGCAATGGGTAAAAATGACAAATAATTATATTATATATAAAAATAATTATATTTATTTTTTAGAAAAAGAACTCTTTATAACCATTTGAATATCAGATATTTACATTTTATTTTTCTCTCATAGCGGTTCTCTCATAGTCTGTTTTTAGACCATCCTAGTGATGGTCTTTTTTTTTGGTATAATTTTTTCTCATATTAAATTAATCTACAATTTATTTAAATTCATAACCTATGCGAAAATTACAAATAACAGGTATTTACTTTACACTCTTATTGACCCTTTTTTTCATTCCGAAACCAGAAAGTTTGTTAGAAATGGAAACATACGAGTCAAAATTGCGTAAGATTGAGAAAATTGGAGACGATCAAAGTAAATCTATTGTGATTAGTCCTCCATCAAGAGATACATTCTCTTATGTTCAACAAACACCTTAGTTAATATTAATTTATTACTGAGTTAAGATAAAGGAAGACTTTATATCCCCCTTTAATATAAAGTCACCAGACCACCCCCCGCGGTGGTCTTTCCTTTTTTAGGCATAACAGAGGGCTACTCAAACATTTGCAAAACACATTAAAAAAAATAAATTTTATAATTTTTTTATAATCAATTATTTGGCATTCATTTTGTAAATAAGTTAAGTATACAACATAAAGTATTCCTACCCAATTTCATTTCAGGATTATAAACCATATTTTTACAAAGTACAGACCTTTCCTATACAACTCAACCGTCGAAAAATTCAACTCCGTTGAATAATCAAAAAGTTTAGACAATTTCGTTCGCGACTATAAGAACGAATGATGTTTCCCTTTTGGTAAATGCATATTATGTATTAACCCCAAATTACGTACTTATTTGAGAAAACGAACAAACACCATCCGACCAGGTTCTTTATTGAATCTGGTCTTTTTTGTTTAATTTTATCAGTGAAGTTGTTTAAAAATCTTCTTAAAAAGTAAGATGAATGATCTTGCTAGTATAGACGCTATTTGAAGGTAACATTGAATTTTCAAACTATTTTTTACCTCAATAGGCTGACCTAATTTTCATTTCCGATCAAAAATTAAATTCATTAAGCATGAGTAATAATCCACCAATTAGCTCTTATTCTCCTGGTGTGCTCACCCTCCTTCCACTTTATTATGTAGGTTGGGCTGATAGTATTTTAAGTCCTAGCGAAATAAAATTAATTCATGAACAAATAAATAAACTCGATTTTCTCAATAAGAATGATCAAAAATTATTGCGTCAGTGGAGTGATCCAGGAAAACCACCTTCTAGAAAATTATTTCGCGAATGGTCTTTACTTATCAGAGATGCCGCATGCCGTTTACCGATAAACGATCGAAGATCACTGGTTAATTTAGGACTCGAAATGGCAAAACAATCTGCCACTTCAGATCAAATTCTAAAATTCAATCAGGATTCTACTCGGACTGCTTTACAATCACTAGAAGATGCCTTAGGAGTCGTAAGCCACCAAACTCATCGAAGTATTTTTAGCAACCTTCCAGGAGATTCCTCTCAGGATAACCAAACTCCACTTCCCTCCTTCGACGTTAAAAAACTTGCCGCCATTCTAGATGATGATTATGCAGATATTCGCAATAAGGTAAAACAAATTTTAAGTGATCCTGAATTTAAAATAGATACGATTCCGGTAAAAGAAGACTATCGTCAAAAAATCTTACACTGGTGTAAATTACTCGCTGACCAAGGACTAGGCGCTACCTCCTATCCCGTCGAATATGGAGGACTAGACGATATGGGAAACTACGCTGCCATCTTTGAAACACTTGGCTATCACGACCTGAGTTTGACCATCAAATTTGGGGTACAGTTCGGTTTATTCGGCGGAAGTATTCTATGGCTTGGCACAAAAAAACACCATGACCTATATCTAAAACAAACCGGTACCCTTGAATTATTAGGATGTTTTGCAATGACCGAAACAGGACATGGTTCTAACGTAAGAGGCCTAAAAACAACTGCTACTTACGACTCAAAAACAAAAGAAATTATTGTTCATTCTCCTAACCACGACGCAGGCAAAGAGTACATTGGTAACGCGCTACATTCGCGAATGGCAAGCGTTTTTGCGCAACTGATCGTCAACGGTGAAGATCACGGAGTCCACGCAATTTTGGTTCCCTTAAGAGATGAAAACAATGAATTATTGCCAGGTAGAAAAGTCGAGGATTGTGGATATAAAGTAGGACTTAATGGTGTGGACAATGGTCGTATTTGGTTTGATCAAGTACGAGTCCCTAAAGAAAATCTGCTAAATCGTTTTGGCAATATTGACGAACAAGGTAACTATACGAGTCCTATACAAAATCCTTCTAGGCGATTTTTTACCATGTTAGGTACCCTCGTCGGAGGTAGAGTATGTGTCCCTCGCGCAGGTCTAAGCGCAGCTAAAACATCCCTGACCATTGCGATTAAATATGCCTTAAAAAGACGTCAATTTGCTCCCCGAGATGGAGAGCCTGAAACCATCCTATTGGATTACGCTACCCACCAACGTCGTCTGATGCCATTACTAGCCAAAGCATATGCGCTTGATTTTGGATTGACCTATCTCACCAAAAGATATACCGACCGCAGCGAAGAAGATATTCGCGAAATTGAAACCTTAGCAGCAGGTATGAAATCTTACAGTACCTGGTTTACCACCGAAGCTATTCAGGAATGCCGCGAAGCATGCGGTGGCAAAGGATATTTAGCCGAAAATCGCTTTGCAGATCTGAAAGCGGATTCCGATATCTTTACTACTTTTGAAGGAGACAACACCGTATTAATGCAATTAGTCGCAAAAGGATTACTATCTGAATTTAAACAAGAATTTCATAATGAAGGATACGTGGCCGTCATCCGACTTTTGTCCCGACAGGTTACCACTACTATTTCAGAATTAAATCCTTATGCAACCCGAAAAACAGATATTGAACATCTTTCTGATCCAGATTTTCAGCTTAGTGCTTTTGCTTATCGTGAACAAAGATTATTGTATTCGCTTACGCAAAGAATGCGCGCTTTATTAAAAAAGAAAATGGACAGTTATGATGCGTTCTTACGCTGCCAAACGCATATGCTCGATCTTGCCAATGCCTATGTAGAAAAAATTGTCATTGAACAATTTATCAAAGCCGTCAACGACTGCGAAGATCCAGCGATAAAAAAAGTACTAAAAAAACTATGTGATCTTTATGCTTTATCCACCATCGAAAAGCACAAAGGTTGGTTTCTAGAACAAGAATATATGCAACCGGTAAAAACCAAAGCAATACGTCGATTGGTCAATCAATTATGTCAATCAACCCGCAATGATGCCAACGCGCTGGTAGATGCTTTTGGAATTCCTAATTCTTCCTTAGCCGCACCGATTATTTTATAGTTCATGCTCAAAATTGCTTATTCACCAGTTTACAAATATAAACTACCT
>CAZYAC010000221.1:0-8793 GCA_964645475.1 uncultured Saprospiraceae bacterium
GAAGAGGTAAGTCGAAGCCCACCTAAAAGAATTTGTTCTAAACAGAGCTGTTCTGTTTCGGGATGTAAATTTAGAAACCATGATACTGCTTTTGGTGGTTAAGAAATTAAAAAATTAAAAACCTTGTTTATTATTAGAAATCAATTTTTATTTTCAGGTAAAATTGAATTCAAATAGTTAAAAATAAATTGTATAAATATTGTAATTAGCTATAATGTCACACTTATCGTTAATACGGTTAGGTATTACAATAGGTTGCAAAGCTTAGAGATCCTCATTTGAGGACACAGAAATGGGTGATTGCAAAAGCGTGTGTGAATGCTTTAGCAATGGATGTTTAGAGATTCAAAACATGGTAAAGGGAGGTCAAAAAAAGAGATGACTTATGTTCACCATGGGATTATAATTTAAGTACGATCTAGTACGTGCAAAGCTTAGATCTATGCTTGTCGTGCAATTGTTCAGGGTAAGATGACAAGCGAATTATGGGGTAAAGGTAAAAATATTTTGGTAAAAAAAATAAAATCCTTCTTTTTTTTTCATTGTTCTTCAATAATAAATTGCAAGATAACATTTTCTCTCTTAAGGATCTTTTTAACTAAAAAGAACAATAGAATCTAATGTGCGTTTGGGCTTTATTAAGAATCTAATAAATCTGGTCTTCTTTTTTCTGTAATTTCGTATGATTTTTCTTGACGCCATTCTTGTATTTTTTTGTCATGGCCTGAGAGTAAAACCGGAGGAACCGTTCTTCCTAGAATTTCAGCAGGGCGCGTATATACAGGAGGAGCAAGAATCCCATCTTGAAAAGAATCAAAAAGAGCAGAAGTTTCATCATTTAATACGCCAGGTAACAATCGACCAATACTATCTACTAAAACTGCTGCCGCTAATTCTCCACCGGATAATACATAATCTCCGATGGATATTTCTAAGGTTACATAATGATCTCGAATTCGTTGATCGATTCCTTTGTAGTGACCACAAATAAGTAATAAATTTTCGAAGAGTGATAACTGATTTGCTATACTTTGATTATAGCGGTTCCCATCAGGAGTCAGATAAATAATTTCATCATATTTGGTTTTGGCCATCAATTCATCAATACAATTACTAAGTGGTCCAGCCATCAAGACCATTCCAGCACCTCCTCCATATTGATAATCATCTACTTGTTTACTTTTACCAATTCCCCAATCTCTCAGCTGATGGGTTCTTATTTCAAGATGACCCTTCTGTTGAGCTCTTTGCATCATAGAATGCTGGAACGGAGATACGAGTAGTTCTGGGAGCAGCGTAATAATATCAATGGTCATATTAGGTCATTAAAGTGAAAATATTCATTTACAATAATAAACAAAATAAAAAGACCGATATCCGAATTCTCGGATACCGGTCAAACTACTTGAGTAAAATTATCTTATCTGATTCGGTGGAACTTGCGCACCGCTCGTTTATTATTTTGAATAATCTCAACTACGTAGATATTACTATTTAGGTTTGAAATGTCCATTTGTAAAAATGGTGATCCAGCAGCTAAATTATCTTGCATAATTCTTTGGCCATTAATATTATAAACATTAATAGAGGTCATATCATTAAAAGTTGGAATTTCAATATTCAGTCGTTCGGTTGCTTCACTAACGAATACTTTGACTCCTGAAATTTCGGTATCTCTGTTTGCTGTAGGTATACAACCAAATGGTCCAACAGGCACACTACTACCACAATTTTCAACTCCAACATCCCTAAATGTCATATTGTAAGGAGCTAGAGAAGTACCGTCTAACATAATGGTAGCATCTCCATCGGCATAGGCCATGGTAGCGATCACGGTATTATTTTGAGAAACAGTGTAAGAGCCACTATTATTATCGGATTCAAAAAAGAAGGTCACCGGTACCATACCGTTAGTTTGACAATCTCCTATTTCAAATTCCACCTCTCCCATTACGCACTCATTGGTACAGTCATAGGCTTCAACTACTGTAAAATTGCTACAAGAACTATTTTCCATGTCAGTAACTACGAATTCATAAACCCTGGAACCATCACCATCAAAAGGTCCTAACATAATTGGTAGATCTGCGTAAGCGAAGTTCCCATAGTTTGCACCATTTCCAGAAACTTGAAATCCAGCATCACCGGGATTTATAATTGCCGCATCTAGCATCACCATAAACATACCTTCTGTACAATCCATGCGATCTGATGTTATCTCAGAAATATTACAAAGGGAAACAGAACAATCTGTCTCCTCATAAGAAATTGTCTGACAGCAATTTGGATTATCGGTATCACAAACTGTTATAGTTTGTTGTAGATTAGGAGTATTAGAAACATTGTTAATCGTTAATGGTAAATTGTTATAACTGATCGGACCGATCATCGTATTACCTAAACTAATGTTAAAACTACTTCCCGTATTCGCATATGTGAAATCTAGCTGTAAACTATAATTGTCTGCACCGGTACATTCCAATACTGCTGCTTCTAAGCCTGAGATCGAACAATCCGGAACCACGCTACAATTTATCGTTTCAAAGACTCCTTCAATAGCACAGTCTGTAAACTCACTATCTGAAATACGAATGGAAGCAGTACCTATTCCTGTAGTGGAAATATTATTCAACGTAAGTGGTAGTTCATTATAACCATATTGACCGTGAACAGTATTTTCAATAAGAACTATGAAATTTCCTGCATTTACTTCCGTATAGTCAAAATTAAGGGTAATAGATTGGAGATTATCTCCACTACAATCATTTGTTGTAGTCACTAAGTTAGTTAATTCACATACCGGAATTGGTTCGCATTGAGGTGCTGTGATCGACATACTATTGGAACAATTTGGTAGCTGACTATCGACAGCAGAAACTTGATAAATAGTATTTCCGTCACCGAGGTATGGTCCGACCGTGACCGGAAAATCAGAAGGATCGTATTGTCCAATCGTTTGCCCGTTAACAGAAACAACTATTGGATTATCTAAAGTAGTCCCAGATAGATTTACTTGCATCATAAATTGATCATTAGAATTACAACCCATTGGTGTAACTGCAAATTCATCAATGGAACATGCGGGGCGACAATCTAACCTTTGGAAAGATGTCTCTAGACTACAAGTCAAATCACTAGCATCAGAAAGCGTTAGAACACTATTTTGAATTCCATTACTAGAAAGATTGTTTAAGGTAAGCGGGAAACTATTTGCCGGATAACTTCCGATGGTAGTACCATCAATTTTTATAATAAATTGATTAGATGGAGAAGATGTTCTATTGAAATTTACAACGGCACCATATTCATTGATTCCGTTGCATTGTGTTGTATTGACGGTGAGGTCGCTGATGTTACATGGATCAATCACTTCGCAGGTAACGGGTGCGATAGTAGCTCCGTTAGCACAACTAAAATCTTGTGTATCAAATATATCTACTTGATAGGAAGTTACTCCGTCGCCAGTTAAGGGACCTACCGTAATAGGGAAACTAGAAGTTGGGAAAATTCCATAATCGTCATCGTTTAACAATACAAACATTTCGTTACTAAATCCGCCTCCTTGCAGACCAACGACCACATTGAACATCCCATTATCACATTCTAATACCTGAGTAGTTACACCAGAAAGATTACACGGAGGAGCACATTCAAATCCATTAAAGGTTGTTCCAAGACAGCAATTTGTATCACTGGCATCACAAACTAATACATTATGATTGAAAGGCCCGTCTCCAGGTAGCGTTACCGTAAGTGGAAAAAGAGAATGGTGGAAAGTACCATAATTTTGACCATTAATGTTCACTTCGAATTGCTCCGAAGGAGAAGAGTTTCTATCAAAATCAATAACAGCATCAAAAAGATAATCTCCAGCACAATCTACTGCCATCGCTGTTAAATTGCTGATATCACAGGCAGTATTTGCTGTGCAAGTATTTGGAACCATTGCTTCTGTTTTACTACAGCTAGCATTATTGGCGTCACTTACCTCTACCACCAAAGTGGAACCATCACCTGTAAATGGTCCTACTGAGTAAGGTGCTTGATTGGCTGCAAATGGACCAAAAGAAGTATTATTGACTAACACGTTAACCGTACCGCTATTATTTATTCCGTTAAAGTCAACTAATAGATTAAAATTACCGGATTGATCACAAGCTTGTTGTTCTGGTAAAACGTGGGTAATAGTACATGCTGGTTCTAAGCCTTGAGTGAAGCAGATATTATCAATACCAAGTTCAAATCCACCAATAGTCATGGAGTAGATAGGTCCAGTAAAACTTACCGTTCCCTTGCGACCTCCAGAACCAGCAGGAGAATCATCTACAGTCATCGTCACGTAACTTGCAATTTGGGACGGTAGTTCGTTAAAACTACGTGCATTGATTACAGGTTCACCGTTTATGGAAAGGTTGATATCTCCTTCCCAGTCAAGAAAACCGAAGCTAACATTATCGGCGACCGCAAAATTTTGGGTAAAGTCGATATCGACGGAAGCCTCTAACAAGCGAATAACTTGTCCTTGACCATCAACAAACGCTCCGGACCAAAAGAAAGTACCTGCTTGGGTTGAAACATTGTTACGAACCGAACCATCATTATAATGGAAAGGAGCTAAACCTAAAGATGCTCCGCTTTCGCTATGAAAAGCAGTTCCAAAAGGATAGCCGTTGTTGACCGCATAGATTTCTGAAGGAAGATTGGAAAATCCTACACAATTTTGACCATGTAAGAATTGGGAAAAAAGAAAGGTTAACACAAAAATTAATTTGTGTGAGTAAAATTTCACTCTCATAGTAGTAATAAATTTGGGTGATAGATGTTTAATACTATCCTATTTTACAAAAACGGGGCCAGTTGGGATTGGTAAGTTTTATATTTTATTTAACGTTACTTTTTTACCTCTTTAAGTCTAAACAAACATAAAATGCGTAATTTTATATTTTAATTTTTATTGTAAATAATTGATTATCAATACTTTAAATAAAAAACCTTAATTATGAAAAATTTTGTACTACTAGCCTTAATTATAATTTTATCAGGCTTGACCAGTTATGCCCAAGATGATCTTTCTAATTATTCTTTTGAGCCGGAATTAAAAGAGATGGATCGCTTAATGAGCCAAGGACAAAAAAATAGTTTCTCTGTAGTAATCGATGGCCTAAGTAAAAAAGACATTGAAAAATCCTGGGGAAAGTATATCAAGAACCACGATACAAAATCCAAGTGGGACAAGAAAAAGAACGAATATTTCGCCGACAACGCGAAAGTTAGAGATATCAGTGATAATACCATTGATATATTTTCTCAATTAAATGAAGTTGGCAATCGAGTAGAATTGACTGTTTGGATGGATTTAGGGGGCGCATTTTTATCTTCTAATGACCATCCGCAGAAAGTAAAAGAAGGAGAGGCTTTTATTCTAAAATTTGCTACTAATATGGAAAAGAAGCGAGTAGATAATTTTCGTAAAAGAGAAGAGGATAAGTTGGGTGATTTACGAGGTGATCTAAAAGATTTACAGAAAGATAAAGGTAAATTAGAGAAAGATATTGAGGACTATGAAAAAAAGATTGCAGAAGCAAAAAAGAAAATAGAAACGAATGTTGCAAATCAATCTATTAAGGAGGAGGAAATCAAGGTTCAGGAAGTATATGTGGAAAAAGTAAAAGAAATTAAAACTCAATTAGAGAATAGAAACTAAAGGTAGGATTACCTAGTATAAATTAACGTCACAGATCACAGGTGCTGTCCAATACGGATAGCACTTTTTTTTGTAGAAAATTAAATGCAAAATTCCTTTAAGTTTTTTATATTTTGCATTACTAGTTCTAAATTTCGTGATTGAAATTGTTGTCACTGGTTTTGGTTTTTAGAACTACGGAAGATATATTCTCTGAATTATCATAAAAAACATAATGCAGTTAAAATACTATGATTAAAATTGGTTTGTTGTCTGACACGCACAGTGTTCTTGAAGATCAAATATTAAAGGATTTTTCAGAATGTGATGAACTCTGGCATGCTGGAGATATCGGGAGCATGACAGTACTAGAAAAGCTAGAAGCATTTCGTCCTGTACGTGCTGTTTATGGAAATATTGATAATGCCAAAATTAGACGAGCTTGTCCACTTAATCAGCGTTTTACGGTAGAAGGATTAGATGTTTTTATGACCCATATTGGAGGCTACCCTGGGCGATATACAGCAAGGGTCAGAGATATCATCCGAGATAATCCCCCGCAATTGTACATTTGTGGTCATTCTCATATTTTAAAAATTATGCCAGACCGAAAGCATAATCTTTTGCATATCAACCCTGGTGCTTGTGGAATCCACGGGTTTCATCAAGAAAAAACTATTGTTCGTTTTGGTATTGAAGACGGAAAAATCCAAAATCTTGAGGTAATTAAATTAGGAAAACGAGGAGCAATTAAGTAGCTTTTTACTTAATTCTCAGCTTCTTTAAGAATGGCTAAACAACTTTAAATGAGAAAAAGTAAAGTAAACAGATTTTAAGTATTTTTATCCCTGTTAATAATATTTTTCGATATGAAATTACGAATATTGGGTAATAGTATTCGATTGAGACTTACTCAGTCGGAAGTAAGCAATCTTGCTCTTGGCAAAACTGTCCATGAGCGTACTCATTTTGGACCCAATAATTTTTTGGAATATGAATTATCTATTAGGAATACACCCAAATTAACAGTTGATTTTCAAGATGGAAAAATATCTGTTTTATTGCCAAAGGTTACCGGTGAAACTTGGGCTACTGGAACAGAAGTCAGCCTTAAATACCATATTCCATCCGAAGAAAATACGGAACTATCGGTGTTAATAGAAAAAGATTTTAAATGTAAAACGGAAAGAGTGGGGGAAAATGAAGACGATATGTTTCCGAATCCTGATTGTTAGCCCTTTTGTAAAAGCAACCACAAAGTTTTTTCTCCGTATTATACAAAAGGAAAATAAATCTTTATAAATTCTAATGAAAAGATCCTTGAAACTGGAACGACTTATTCCACTTTACGGTAATCTGAAAAAATATCAATCACAAAACTGGCGACAAGATATTTTGGCGGGTATCACCGTTTCAGTTATTATCATTCCCCAGGGAATGGCCTATGCATTATTGGCGGGTTTGCCTCCGATTTATGGGCTGTACGGAGGACTGATTCCGCTAATAATTTATGGAATCTTTGGAACGTCTGGACAGCTATCAATTGGCCCAGTGGCGATCTCTTCCATTCTATTATTTGCAGGTGTATCACAGATCGCCGAGCCACTTACTGAATTATATATTGGGTTAGTTATTTTAGTTGGTTTTTTAGCAGGTGTATTGCAATTTGCATTAGGATTGTTTAGGTTAGGATTTTTAGTGAATTTTATTTCCCAACCTGTTATCACGGGTTTTACCGGAGCGGCTGCCGTGATTATTTTTGTTAGTCAATTAAAAACAGCATTAGGAATTTCAGTTCCTCGGTCAGAGAATTTGTTCGATACCATCTCCTATTTAACCCAACACCTTTCAGAAATTGATTGGCTCGCGGTAGTTTTTTGTATAACCACCCTGGTTATTCTATCTATTCTAAAGAAAATTAACAAAGCGATACCCGGTGCATTGATCGTAGTAATATTAGGTATTCTGGCCGCTTTTATTTTAACAAAATATGGCTTGGCTGGCCAATTAGGAATAGTCGGTGCTATTCCAACAGGACTCCCTGCTTTTCAACCACCCCCCTTTAGTGTAGAAAATATTCAGTTATTAATTCCTACCGTGCTAACCGTTGGAATAATGGGCGTAGTGGAATGTATTGGTATCGCAAAAGGAATTCATCGAGACGATCAGACCTCCAAGGTTCGTCCGAATATGGAATTATCGGCCTTAGGTTTATCTAAAATGGCTGGTAGTTTTTTTCTGGCTTTGCCTTCATCAGGAAGTTTTTCTCGATCAGCCATTAATGATGAGGCCGGTTCCAAATCTGGATTGTCTTCCATTACGACAGCGCTTATGGTGGGATTGACGTTGATCTTTTTTACCAAACTTTTTTACTTTTTACCTAGTGCAGTATTGGCGGCCATTATCATTTATGCGATAAGAAATTTATTTGATGTAAAAGAAATGCGCAATCTTTGGAAATCCCATAAAACGGATTTTTCTATGATGGCTGTTACTTTCCTGACAACCATTTTCTTTGGTATTGAAAAAGGAGTCATAGTGGGGGTTGGCTTATCACTTGCTATTTTTATCTATCGTAGCTCTCGTCCACATATTGTAAGGTTAGGCCAATTACCCAACACTGCAGTTTATAGAAATATTGAGAGATTTGAAGATGCAAGATGCCCAGATGATGTTCTAATCGTTCGCGTTGATAATCAATTGTTTTATGCGAATGTATTGTTTTTTCAGGAGACTATTCAGCGTTATAATCAGAAAAGACCTAATCTCCGTTTAGTAGTGTTGGACGCTTCGGGTATTCATAATATTGACAGTACTGGAATTAGAGTTCTAAAACAATTATTCCATTATTTTACAAAAAGAGATATTACCTTCGTAATCTCTGGCGCGATTGGTCCAGTCCGAGATATCATTAGTAGTTCTGAGTTATTGGATTTGATGGGACAGCAGTCCTTTTTTCTGGAAATTCATGATGCTATGCACCATCATGGTGCTATTCCAAAAAATGATCAAGATTCAGGATGGTCAGAAGATGCAGTTCAGGCGAATTTTTAGGTAAGGATCAATAAAAGAATAACTTATAACATTTGACTGCTTCTTTTGCGCCTACT
>CAZYAC010000222.1:0-8791 GCA_964645475.1 uncultured Saprospiraceae bacterium
CCATTTTACCATCTGTGGCAGTGGCGGAAAAATCTACAGGACTGCTCAAGGCCATGGATTGTTTATCTTTTTCATCATTCATCAATATTTGATGCCCGCCTTTTGTCTTAATGGCCTTTTTGTAGTTATCGGGATCGTGGTGTTCCGGTTTTGCGGAGCCATGATACAAGCTGGTGAGCACGAAAGGTCGCTCTGGATGATTATGCTCAAAGGCCACCAGCACTCGATCTCCTTTTTCTGGGATC
Source organism: uncultured Saprospiraceae bacterium (assembly GCA_964645475.1). Taxonomy (GTDB): domain Bacteria; phylum Bacteroidota; class Bacteroidia; order Chitinophagales; family Saprospiraceae; genus JALZUU01. Next base: position 246 of record CAZYAC010000222.1, read on the forward strand.
ATATACAATCCTTTATCTCCTCCACTGGAATGCGCAGCGACTCGAATCCATGGTGTCATTTTATCTTCTCCATTAAATTCTTTTTGCCAAATAAATTGAACGCGGACCCGACCTAAGGCTTTGGGATCGTTGTTTTCTAAGACTTCTGCTTCTTGAACTTCGCAGTGTGGTGGGTCTGGAGAAATGCTGAGCGGTGGAATAATAGATTCTTCTGGAATCGCTTCAAAATGATTTAGGTAGGCTTCTCGCTGACCTGAAACATCGTGAGACAACCTAGTAATTACATATTTTCCATAATTTTCTGTTCCTCCGATTTCAAAACCAGATCTTGGATCAACGACTTCGATAATACTTCCCAATCGCAAATCTGGGCGAGCAGAGGTACCGGTCATCATCACTAATTCATTCACGTGGTGATTTTGTCGTAAAGTGGTAATTTGATCAAGGTCTTTTTCACTCATACTAAAATGAATCGGCACTTCTGGTGTTTCAGGAAAAACTTCATTTTGGGATTTATCAAAAGCGATTTTGGCAAACTGGTTTTCAATACCGCTATAGTTTCCACTCTTCTCGGGAAATTTATGCCCTTTATAATCATAAGCTCTTAGCTTAAAATTAACAGGTAAAGTTTTTAGAGAGACTTCGAAATGAGACAAATCTCGTTCATAATTCAATCGGATCACTTTGGATTTGTTCAATTCTCCAAAATTTAATTCATATCCATCATAAAAAAACCATTCACCATACCTTGCAGCTAATCTATTTAAAAATGAAAAATTACTTTCACGATATTGAACGCAGTATTTCATTTTGTCTTTATATATAGGTTTGATATTTAAAGTTTCAAACTTTGATTTATAAGACTTAGCTACTTCATCCACAATCTGTTTTAGATTTTTCATTCCGAATGACTTGGCGTGAATCCCATCATCGAAATGAATGGTAGGACTTTGACCAGATATCAAAAAATCACTTCCTCCTGTACGCGCACGAGAAAGACTTATTGACGTCACTACCCCTTTAAACAATCCTTCAACTTCAAAAGGCTGTCCTATCCATTTTTTAGAATTCTCAGAAAGATTACCCTTAAAAAAAGAACCTCTTTCTTCATTACTTAGAATCAACTGAAATTGGTGATGTGCTCCAATTGACTGACTGATTTGTAGCCCACCAAATTGAGTAGATACATCCTGACTTCCTATTTTGACCTTGAAGTTATTATGATTCATAGATGATTTTGTTTAAGATAGTTACCCCAAAAAAATTTCTTCTTTTGAATAAAAATATTTAAGGGAACATTCGCCATATATTATAAGGATCGATATTAATTCCATTTTTTTTAACCTCTAAGTGAATATGGTTTTTTGCTCCGAGACTGCTATTTAAATTTTGAGCACGTCCGATAATTTCACCTTTCGAAATATTGCCTGAAGCCATCAACTCCATATTAAATATTTTTAGTTCTACATCAGACCATTCATATCGACCTATTATAAATAATCCACCGCATCTAAAACCATCTACATCGTAGAAAGCCTTTCTCAATACTTGACCTGGGATGGGACAATAAATCCGCTCCATAGATTCAACTTGAACATTCACACCATATTGGGTTCTCATTCCTCTTGATGAACTAGGCCAAGGATGGTTGGCCTTTTTTATTCGGCTATGGATGACCTTTGAAGGAAACCGATGCCAGATTTTTGAAGAAATATTATTCATAGTTGTTGGTTGATAGTATTTTTTTAGGGATTATCTGAACAAAAATTTGATGCTTAATCCGCGGGTTGGCGAAATCCTAAAAACCAAGCTTTGGGATAATTTCTTACACAAACCCAACTTTTTGAAGATTGATTACCTCCATAAATTTGGTAATGGTTGCTTAGTTCTTTTACAAAAAATCCAACATGACCAGCCTGTGGGCCTCCTTGAGGTCGTGAAACAACTATTATGTCTCCGAAATCAGCATTCTCCTTTTCAATCTCAATTCCCCAGTTTAGCCATGATCGAGCTGAAAGTCTTCTATTTCCTACGGTTCCTTGATAGCCAGTACTTTTCATGACATGATTAACAAAAGCTGAACACCAAGCCGTTTCATCATTAAGAATTTCTCTTTCTGATTTATTACAAATTCTATTGGGATTAAATTTCGTATCTAATGAAAGACCAATTGATACCGAATAATCCTCACTTGGACCTGTAATCATTTTTTCTGAAATTTGAGTAGCTGTCTTACCTACAAATGGATCAGGCTCAATTTTACAACCAAGTCCTGAAGCGATAAACTGAACAATATCAGGATGATGTAAATCATTCAGCATTCTAGCAACTCCATAATACTTTAATGCCGTTTCCATCCATTTATAGCTGGGCAAATACTTGTAAGATTCTACCAAACTAGTTAATTCGGATAGGTTCAACTTTGATGCGGTATTTGCCATTTTTTAATTTTTTGATAAGAAAAAATTAAAACCATGTCTAAAAGACCTAATCGGATTGGATCAAAATTCTTTTAAAACAATAGTTCTAATTTTTTCTAAAATTTTATTCTAATTCTTCGGCCATTTAAAATCAAACTTAGCCGATCCAATGCTTACTTTCTCCGCCGTGATCACAAAAGTCTCTTGTACATTTTCATCCATTCCGTAGCCAAAATTTTCACTGTAATTGATTAGAAAACCATTTTCAAAATCAATCGTCTTAAATTCTTTTCCTTCTTCGTCCATGATCACAATGGATCCTTTTTTTCCTTTTTTAGATCCGTTGCCTTCCGCCAACCATTCGATCGCTGAATTTTTAAGTCCATCATCCGAAGCAATGGTTACGGTCAATTGACATTTACGAACTAAGGTCGAAGGTTTTCCTTTATCATTTGTACCACGTTCGAAATGATAATTTAGATTTCTTAATTCTGCTTCTTTGCCATCTAGTTTAAACTTTCCAGTATGAGCCATAATTTTTGGTTTTTAATTATAAAAAATTGATTAAATAAATATTATTAAAGAATAATTAGTTATACATTTCCTTCACCTTCTACCGTCCCGTTTTTATCAATACCGATCGTATATTCGAAGGCACTGGTGACAAACATCGGAATGACTTCTAGTTTAATATCAAATCGATCCGGGCTATCCTCATTTACTTCAAAGTGGGTAATTCGACCACTTTTTAAAATCTTTAATTCGCTCAATCGATCCAACATATTTTTAATAGTTCGGTGTACATGTTGTCTAATATCAGAGTCCTCCATAGAGGTAAATACATACTGATTCAGAAAATGCTTGAGTACCCGATCAACGTAATCCAAGGTTCTTATAACATTGTATTGGCGTAGTTCTACATTCTCCCCTTTAAATAAGGTAACACAATTGAAGGGCATGAGTGCACCAAAGGCATTGGTTAACGGATTTAAATTTTCTCGATCGAGTACATTGGCTTGTGCTTGTGAAACTGGAAAGCGAATTCCTTTTAATCCTTTTAAAGGACCAAATTGAGCACCAGCGATGGGCTGTGCAATATTATCAATCGCATACAATTTTCCAGCTACTGCTGCTACCGGAGATCCATAAAGCTCTCTTTTCTCTTGAGCATATTTATCCCGTAACATGGCGTAATTTGTAAATACTGCGGTTCTACTCCAAGATTTATTATTCCCTCCAAGTTTAGGTTTGCCTTCTTCATTAGCCGCTTCTACTACTTCGTCTACCGTTCTTTCATCTTTGTAATCGGTCAGAAAAAGCACTTTATTTCGATGGGCAACATCTGCAAATCTTTCGATCAACGGTTGTCCCATATAACCGGGAGCTACCAAAAAGGAAAAGCTTTTTGATTGATCAATCGCTTTACTATTGGCATCATCCAACATACCACCAATTTTATTAACCAGAACAGATTCATCTATCTTGGATGGGTCCGCATTAATGATGGTTAAATTTCGGAGCTCCGTATCCGCAGCATTTGTAAAAAACAAATCAAGTTCTCTCCAGGATTTTTCTAATTTTCTAGATTTTTTCAAAATTTTAGATAAATTCTGATCTTTGAGTTCTTGTATTTTTTGTTTTTCAACACTGGCAGCAGCAGAAATATCATCGCTACTCTCAAGCATATTCACCAGCATTTTTAGTTTATTTTTGGTATCTGTTCTAGACTTTTCAAATTCCTCTCCTTCCAACCAATCTTCTCTCCGTTCTACGGCAGTTTCTTTTTCTGAACCAAAGTACTTAAGGTTAGGAAGTTTTAATTGTGCTGCTAGGGATTTGCTTACCGTAGATAAGCCGCCAAAAGCAGTTAATTCTTGCTTGGCTTTTTCCCGAACGGCTAGGTTAGTTTGGTTTGTTTCTAAATTTGACATTGATTTATTTTTTAACAAAAAACTTAGTTGTACTTAAAAGACTTTATTCTAAAATCGCTTGTCTGTTATAAGTAAGTACAAGATATTTCTTGTTCGTTATTAGAATGATGTTTTTTATAAAATAATGAGATAGTAATTTTTCTAAGTAGCTTATCTTTATGATTGATTCACTGATTTATTGAGCATTTTTGCCAGTTAGCTGGTTGGCTATTGGCTAGTTGGCTTCCCTTTAACGCATTTTACGAATAAGGGAAGCCAACTAGCTAACCAGCAAACAGGCCAACAAGCAAATTATTCAGTCACTCTGTCTCAAAATCAAAAGTTACTGAACCATTCATAAAAAAAACTTAATCATCTGATTCAGTCGCTTCGATATCCGAAATAACAGATTTTAAAAATCCAACAAGCGCCTGTTTTTTATCTGGATCGTTCATGATCTTTTTAAAGGCATCTTCTCGCATTAATTGTTCAAGGCGTCCAATCAGGGATTGCTTATCTTTTAAATTTCTTAGTAACGGAATCCGGCTCATAATTTCCTCCGGCTCAAAATCTCTGATCGATTTAAAGGCAATCGTTTCATCCTGTAAAGGATTGGATTCATCGCCCGTACTTATGGGAACTTCGATAGAAGGTTGAACTTTCTTAAACAATCCTCCTAGGGTGTAAGTGGATTTTCCTTCGATGACCATTTCGTCAGGATCCGTAGGACAATCTTCTTCCAAAGGAATCAGCATAGCGGTACGATCTGGATTTAGGAACTGTATTCCTACTTGCGTATCGATACCGTCTTGGCTTTGAGCACCAATATTATCTTTAACTAATTTTGCCATAATTTTAATTTTATCGTTTAATTGTTTAATTGTTTATTCGAATCAGTGTTTAAAAATTAGGTAATATTTCTCCTAAATTATTTTTTTGCTTCTTGCTTCTTGCTTCTTGCTCTCTTTAATCGTGATCGAAAGAAGCAAAATGCCAATAGCAAGCGGCAAATAGCATTTTATAAATTCAAATTCTAAAATTGCCATGTGGTGGAATAAATGCTGCGATTTTACAAGGCAGCGAACCCGTCATCAAAAACTGAGGGGTCATTCCTCCTGCTGGATAAAATTTTGCAGAAGGCGCCAATACTTTTACCAATTTATTTGCACCAAAACTATTGTGGTATTCTTTTTTTATTTGTTGAAAATGCACTGGGATGGTCGCATTGGTCGTATATAATTTTTGAAATTTTTCAGCTTGATACCTGGCTGTTCCACTACTGTAGTCTGTAAATTTATCAGTAGAATCTAGGGTCGTTCCCGCTAATTCGAATTCGTGCATACTGGGCATCCGTATCGCATACGCAATGTAGACACCTTGTGAAACCACCTTTTGAGGTAATCCTAAGCGACGTGCAATTACGTTTAGATTTTGATTGGCGATATATCCTTCAAACGTAAAGCAACCTGCTTTATAAATTGTCTGACCAACATAAAACTGTCTTTTCCAAGTATCATTTTTCATGCTTCGATTTTTGTTTTTTAGTTACTGGATGTTCCAGATAAATATTTCTTTTTTAGGATCCCAGTCTACCGTTACGGACGTCCCTTTTCCAATCTCTTGACCAATAATTTTTTCAGACAGCGGTGTTGCCAATCGAGCTTCGATCGTATCCTTTAATGGTCGAGCCCCATAGATTTCTGAAAAGCCAGAGTCAATAAGAGTTTCTTTTGTGGCGTCGGTATAATTGAATTCTATACCTTGATCTAATAATCGTCGAGCAAAATTCTTAAGATGGATTTCTAGAATAGTTCCCGCCACATTTTTTTTAATTGGAGAGAATGGAACTAGATGCATTCCTCGTCCCAACATTTCAGGTCGAAAAGCTTTGGTGCCATCAGGCATGATCGCATCTGACATCACTGCTCGTAATTCTTCGTGGGTCGGAACATGATCATTGCTGAATTGTTCTCTAATCCAGTCACTACCAATATTCGAAGTAAATATGACGATGGCTTTCGTAAAATCACCTTTCTTTCCTTGTTTATCTGTCACTGTTCCTTCATCCAGAATTTGTAAGAAAACATCATACACACTTTTATGTGCTTTTTCTATTTCATCGAACAAAACGACGGAGTAAGGACGTTGTCTTATTTTGTTGACCAATAAACCACCTTCTTTATAACCAATATATCCAGGAGGCGATCCGTACAATAATGCAGCTGAATGTTGTTCTTTAAACTCCGACATATCAAAGCGAATCAACGCATTAGCATCATTAAATAATAAATTTGCAATCGCTTTAGTTAACTCCGTTTTTCCTGTTCCAGTTGGTCCAAGAAAGAAAAAAGCAGCCGCAGGTTTATTCGCTTCCCGCAATCCAGCACGGGATCTGCGTAAGGCTTCTCCCACCGTTTTTAAAGCTTGTGTTTGACCCACTACCTTCTTCTCCAAAATCGCTTCCATGTCCAATAATTGTCGTTGCTCCTCGGCTTGTATTTTCCCCATTGGAATTCCAGTCATGTAGGCAACGGTAGCTGCAACATCTTCGGCGTTGACCATTTCTTTAGGTTTTGACAACCATTTCCTGAGTAGGGTTAACTTTTTTTCAAATCGTTCTATCTTTGCCTCCGTAGAAAGGACTTCTGTTTTTGAACTTTCTTTTATTTCTGTGTCTAAACGTTGTGTCAATAAATGGGACAAGCGATTCATCACACCCGCTTCTAGGCCTTTCAATCCTTTGTCAAAATCTATGGAATCTCCATTTTTCACCTCGTCTTTCCACTCCTTTTTGATATCTTCTAATTCAGTCGTATTGGTTTGATTCATCACGATGACTGCCGCCATAGTTACATCTATAATTTCTAAGGCGGATGTAGGTAATTTTTTATTTCCTAAATATCGTTTTGCGAGTTGCACGGAAAGCGGTACGGCCTCCTCTGCTAGTTTCACACCATGAAATTCCTCATATCGACCGACCAAGCCTTGCAACATTTCAATCGCTAATTCTTCTGATGGTTCATTGATTTGCAATTGGGTAAATCTACGTTGGAAGGCCGCATCACTTTCAAAAAACTGTCGATACTCCCCTGCTGTTGTGGCTCCGATAACGGTTAATTCTCCACGCGCCAATTCCGGTTTTAATAAATTTACGGCACCTGATCCTACTGAACCACTGGGATCGAGTAAGGTATGTATTTCGTCGATAAACAAAATAGCATTGCCCAATGCTTTTACTTCTTGAAGCACTGCTTTTAGACGTTCTTCTACTTCCCCTTTATAAGCACCCGCTACGAGTCGTCCGTTGACATCTAGTTCATAAATCGCAGCATTTTTTAAGCGTTCAGGAACTCGGTCCGCTAAAATGTTTAGTGCGAGTCCACCGACGATAGCGGTTTTCCCTACGCCTGGTTCTCCCGTAATGATGATATTAGGGGAAGTTCGTTTACCAAGATATTCCACCATTTTTTTGAGCTCTTCATCCCGTCCGATTACCGGATCTATTTTCCCTTGCTTTGCTCTAGCAGTTAAATCTTCGCAATATTTTTCTATGGCATTTGTCGAATTCTGTTTGGTAGCGTTTGTTGATTTTTTGCTAGTTCCGTTTGTTTGTTTCGTATCCCCAGCAGGCATTGCATCCTCTAAAGTTTTTGCCAGTTTGGATTGATTTTTCCTTCCTTCTTGTAATTGCGACAGATCCATAGGAAATCGCTTAAATTGCTTGGCGGTAAATCCTATTTCTGGGGTGCAGATCGCTTCGAGCAGCGTGAGCGGTGTAACGTCAAATTCAAATCTTTCCGTGCGTAAGCGATACGCCTCTTGTAAAACGTCTTGGACTTTTTGATCCGCTTCCGGTTTTTCTGAAGCGCGAGCGGACTTCGGGGCATTCTCTACGCGTAGCTCTGCCCAGGCACGAAGACGATGTACATTTTGGTCAATGTCTTCCAAGAAGGGATGCAGCCCAACTTCTTCTTTCAGCAATCCCCATAACAAATGTCCTACAGAGTAGTTACCTTGGTGGTACTCGCGGGCTTTCGATTGGGCGCTGATGATGGCCTTTTCGACTTCTTTGGAGAGGGGTATTTGGATGGTGGATTTCATGTAGTATCGGTTAATGGTCAAGGAATACCTTCAAAAAATTGATGTAATGATAGTGGTTTATATTCCTTGTTTAGTATTATGTTTGTTTTTTAATGTTTAAATAACGTTTATTGGG
>CAZYAC010000223.1:0-1566 GCA_964645475.1 uncultured Saprospiraceae bacterium
TTGCAATATAGGCACGACTGAGATTGGCTAGCGAAAGGATAATCATTTCGTTATAATTCCGCTGTTGAGCCAAATTATTGGCCTTCTCAAAATAATTGGTCGCCTGAGTAAGTCGGTCTGAGAAATAATAAATGTTACCCAAATTATTATAAATAACGATCCGAGTATTTTTACTAATTATATCACTATAATTTTCCAATACCATTTGGTATCGGGAAATGGCATCCTCGTGATTGTAGAGCGTTGCATAAATGGTCGCAATATTGATCAGACATTGTCCAGTATGATAGCGGTAATTAATACTCTTGCTTTTGTCCATGGAGTCGAGAAAATACTGCATGGCTTTTTTATAGTTGGACTTGGCAGCATGATAGATAGCGATATTTTTCAGTGCGTTAATTTCTTTTTCTACATCTCCCGATTTGGCACTAATCTGCAATACTTTTTCACTACAACTCAACATGAGATCGTAATCCTGCTGTTTAAAATAAATCTGACTCAACTGATTGAAAACAGTGGCGACTAATGCATCTGCGCGGCGCACTTTATCATTGCCCAGCAATTCTTTAGCGGTCTCAGCATAATTGAGCGCTTTGTCAAATTCGTTTTGGTGTGTGGCATTTTCACTCAGCCCAATTAGTGCAAGAATTTGGTAGTCCATCTCCATTTCTTCTTCACTGTGCGCCAGTAATTTTTTTAAATACCTTTCGGCTGTTTCGGATGCTCTTTCGCTGAGGTATGATCGAGCATGAGCTAATTCTATGGACAGTTGTTGACGAGGACTTTTTGGGTCTGTAAGGGCCGAAGCGGCGCGAATGAAGGATTGCGCTTCACGCATTTTTTTGGTGTCGCCATGGTAGCGACCAGAAGTATCATAAATACTGGCTAAAAGTAGATTGCTGGTAATTAAACCTTCATTATCTCCGTTGAGTGTACAGAGACTCTTTGCCTCTTGGGTCACTACGAGTGCTTCTTCGAGACTACGTGCTTGATAAAGTAGGTTAGCTTTTTTTAATAAATTTTTTAAATAGCTATCTTGTTTTTCGGTCACGTCCATTTTGGAATATTTTTTCCACGTCCCTTTATTGACCCTCTCGTTCGGTATCAATAATTCCCTTGAGATGAAGCTCGAAAGTGCCAGGATCAGTGTTGGTATAAACAGTAATGGTCGGATTTTGATTTCCTAGTCGACCTTTGCTGCTGAAATGTACGCTTATTTTTCCACGTTCGCCCGGTTCGATTGGAATGAATGGATAAAAAGGAGTGGTACAACCACAAGTGACCTCTACATTATTAATTACTAGCGGTGCGGAGCCTGTATTGGTAAATTCAAATTGGTGATCTATTTCTTTTCCCTGAATAATTCTTCCAAAGTCATAAGATTCTGAATCGAAACGAATTCGTGGTGTCCCTCCATTTGATTTAACTTGAACTACGTCTAGTAATTCTTGGTCAATACCTGATAAATCTTCCTCAGAAGATGATTTAACCATGGAGGAACTGTTTTTTATGGTGGTATTCTGAGCGGCTTCCGCTGCTTCTTTTTGAGCCAATTTTTCTGCTGCT
>CAZYAC010000223.1:1666-5689 GCA_964645475.1 uncultured Saprospiraceae bacterium
TTTTTCTGCTGCTCTCTTTTTTCTTCTTTCTCTTCGTTTTCTTCTACGCTCCTTACTGGCGGCTTCTTCTTTTTCTTTCTTTTTCGCTGCTTTCATAGCTGCCTTTTCTGCTGCTGCTTTCTCTGCTTCCGCAGCAGCAATTTCTTCTGGAGAAGGCGTTGGTTCTGGAGTGGGTTCCGCTATAACACTAGCAATTTTTTCACCATCAACTATGGTCTCGGTTTCTACTTTAGGATCGGAATTACAAGCAAAAGCCAATAACATAAGGCTAAAAGTACTTAAGAATAGAAAATAATTATGAATACGCATGCGGATTGAGTTGTATGATAGTAAAAAAGACAGCTATTTTCTGCTAACCTGATTCCTCTTATTGCATTAAGACGTAATATGTTGTAAAAAGACACCTATCTAAAACTATTTATATGACGTCTGCGAGAAAATAGACTTTATCTAATAATCGAAAAACTTCCGACCGTCGTATCTTCTTTCCCATCACAACGGAATCGTACTCGGTACAACATCACCCCCGAATTGACAGGTTGCCCTTTAAAGTTTCCATCCCATCGTTCGAATGGATTATCCGTTGCAAAAACTCGTCCACCCCAACGGTCAAATACTTCCATAGAAATTAGGTCATCTATCGCGTAAGGATTACTGATGCCGTAAGCATCATTTACGTTATCTCCATTCGGGGTAAAAGCCGTAGGTAAATAAACCAAATCACATGGTAAATCATCAGGGTCAATCACAAATATAGTAACGCTATCAATAGCAGCGCAAATTCCATCATTGAAAAGCGCAGTATAAGTAGTCGTTTGTGTAGGACTTGCCACAGGATTTGGACTATCAGGATCGTCAAGGCCTGTGGTAGGAGTCCATGAAAAATCTGTTGCGCAAGAATTCGTCGTACGAATATTTACAACGTTTCCTAAAAAGATGGTTGTATCCGTGGTCGAAATTCGATCGGGAGCCAGATAAAGTGCGTCTATTTGTTTTTGATTAAAACTACGTTCGTAAATTTTAATTTCATCTACGAATCCAGCAAAACGATTGTCCACTGCTTCGGATACACAGGCGCCACCTCCGACAGACATAACTGCGTTGTTTCTAAGATTTACCCGAGCCCGAGTATTCGATACGTTCTCTTCTATTAGAATTGCATTAATGTATAGCTGTGTTTTGGCTCCGGATCGCACAATGACCACATGTTGCCAGCAGCTTCCAAAATCCAAAGATCCAGTTACATTGGCCATCTGGTCATTGGACTCACTGATTTCTACAGAGATGCTATTGGCTGCCGGATTCAATCGAACACCTAAACTATTGACAACGCCACAGGTTTCTCTCTTATTGAGCAGAGATTGGGTACCTGCTGCACTGGTAGATTTGATGTACATGCTGATCGTAAAATCTCCACTCTCAAAAGAATTATTAATTCTTCCGAGCATCAGCATTTCCTGATCAAAACCATTTAGTTCGATAGCGTTTCCACTCACACCACAGACACAGTTAGGCGAACCCACAAAGGCACCAGAACCAGTAACACCACTACTATCACGGGGCGTACAGTCATCAAAAGAATAATAAGCGATCAAACCTGCTTCTAGTTGGGCGAATAGCGGTAACGTCAGACTGATCAATAGAATGGTAAAAAAATATTTCATTGGAATAATGATTCAAAGAATCAGGCCACTTTTTTAAAATGATCACTAATTCTGATAAAAACAGTAAAAACTTTGGAATACTTCCAAAAAACGGCGGTACTCCCGTTTGCAAAAACGAATTAGACCAGCACATTATTATGATGGTAAGAATGAATCCACTAGATAGCTTCTTATGAAAACATATCCGTTAAACCACCCATACCCGGAGGTAACATATCTTGAATTAACTTTTGAGATTCTACTGCTTCCGTTTCGGCAGCGATGGCCATGGCCCGATTGACTGCAACAAGCAATAAGTCTTCAAGTTGCTCCGGATCATCGGGTGTCATCGCATCGGATTTAATAGAAATATTAACAACTTCCCGATTGCCATTGACCGTTACCTTTACAAGACCATCTCCGGCCTCTGCTTCCAGTCGCATTTCTCCGAGTGTTTTTCGCAGTGCTTCCTGCTTTTCTTGCATATCTCCAAACATAAATTCTAATTTAATTTAAATTAAATAACTGATTGACAAAAGCTATATCGTTGGTGTGGAATTTCTATTTTTGCCAGTTGGCTAATAGCAAAAATAAAATTAAGTTTCGATTAAAATATCATGCACTCAAATCCAATGATCTTATTCTTGGCAAAGATACCAATTTGATCGCAGAAGCAGGAATTTGAATGAAGTTGTTTAATAATTCCAAAAGCAGCCGAGAGCTAGAGAAAATTTTCTAAATCGAGACTCTTTTTAGAGTGCATAGCTGGGCTATGGACGAGAAAAAAGGCGATGAGTTAGATAATTTTCTCAGTTCGCAGGCAATTTGGGAGTTTTTAAACAACTTCAATAAGTGATTAGGAAAAAGAGAAGGAAAGAAAGAGAAAATATGTTCAGGGATTATAAAATGCACATCTTAAAAGACTTGGAGGTACCACACACAGTACGCTCCATCGGTTTTTGGAATGCAGGCTAAATATACAAAATAATCTTAATCTATCAACTTTTTTTTAATCCTAAGCAGGTATTTAAATTAACTTGACTACCTGCTTAATAGCTGTAATATCTCTCTGGCACCTTGAAAAGGCGTCTTATGATAGGATAATACCGCTGCTTCGATGCTTTCGAGCGCAGCTTTCATCGTAGGATCGGTTTGTAAATAAAGTCGCAAATCATTCTGAATCCGTTCGTGAAGCCAGTATCGCGCTTGTTCTTTCCTTTTTTGCTGAAAAAAATCATTTTTTTGGACCATGTCTCGGTAGTCGGTACAAGTTTGCCAGATTTCTTCGATTCCGGTCTTTTCTAAGGCAGAACAAGTCATCACGGGAGGAATCCAGCCGCTATTGGTGGCGGGTAGCAGATGTAAAGCATTCTTATAGGCCTTCTGAGATTGTTTAGCGGTGGTAATTCTGTCACCATCGGCTTTATTAATCGCGATCAGGTCGGACATTTCTACGATCCCTCTTTTGATTCCCTGTAATTCATCGCCTGCACCAGGTAGTAATAGTAGCAGAAAAAAATCAACCATCGAATGTACGGCGGTTTCGGATTGACCTACGCCGACTGTTTCTACAATAATTTCTTTATAACCTGCCGCTTCACAAAGAATCATGGTTTCTCTGGTCTTACGAGCTACGCCACCTAGAGAATCGCCCGCTGGGGAAGGTCTGATAAAGGCATTGGTATGAATAGAGAGGTCTTGCATTCTCGTTTTATCTCCTAAAATACTACCGTGACTTTTTTGACTGGTTGGATCAATGGCCAATACGGCAATTTTTTTCTGTTGTCCAACCAAATAAAGCCCGAGGGCTTCAATAAAACTACTCTTACCTACACCAGGAGTACCGGTGATGCCTATCCGAAAACTATTTCCAGCGTGAGGTAAACAAGCTTCAACGATAGATTCTGCTTTCGATTGATGAGCAGGATGTTGACTTTCAATTAAGGTAATGGCCTGACCCAAAACTACCCGATCGCCGTTCAAGATGCCTTCCACAAAAGCTTCGGTCGTTTTTTGCTTTTTGGGAATGGGTTTACCCGCTGCTTTTTTATTAAAGAAATCCGGTGGAGTAGTGGATTTGCCTCCAGAATGATCAGAATTAGGCTTTTTGGCCATAAATTATGCAGGTTAAAGTTATTAACAGTGTTAAGAAATTAAAATTAACAAATATATAAACTGTTGATTACTAGTGTTAATAGATTAAATCGTCTTAACATATTTTAGGTTTTTGTCTTTTTTGGTGTTAAAGCGTTTAATTGGGCTCCGATTGGGGATTTTCCCCTTGCATCGTGGTGATATTTGTCATTATCTTGTGATAAAATGGGTCAGTTTTCACACCCTAACTGATCCATCGCAGTCCACACTTTTTGACCGGAAATAT
>CAZYAC010000223.1:5789-7483 GCA_964645475.1 uncultured Saprospiraceae bacterium
AGCTATGAAAACAATCTGCTACCACTCAACACGGTGTAGAATGTCCAAACCGGTTACAAATGTTCTTTCTCCGCAGGAAAACCCCCTGTGGAGGAGAACATCCATTTTCTCCAGTGGTTGGCATTCTTTATTACCTTAAATTGTAATGAAAGACTCTCTTAACCGTACCAGCCACTGGTGAAGATGGTATTACTTACTCCCTAAGATGTTAATTTTTTAATAAAATACCACCTTTTGGCCTAACATTTGGTCTTTTCGTTCGTTCCTACCATGATAGATTTTAGTCTAGAATCTTTTGTAAAGATATCAAATAGATATTTTTGATCATATTGAAGCTCTTTTTTGAGTGCATAGCCGAGCTATAGACGAGAAAAAAGCTGAAAATATGGGCAAAAAGATCATTTGAAAGCATATAAATTATTTTAGAGTAAAGTCTGAAAACCTGTAAAATCTAACCTCATCTTAACGTTATTTCGTATCGCTATACTTCAATAAAAGTATATTTTTGCGTCGAAAATTCAGAATAAAGTCTAATGAAAATGCGCCTGTTATGGTCTCATTCTCATTGAAATAACAATTACTTAATTAAACTTTTTAAATCAAAAAAAAATTACGATGAAGAAATTCACCATGTTCTCAAACTACCTATTCTTACTCATGGCTGCGGCTATCTTAGGATTAACCGCCTGTGGAGACGACCCAATTTTGAATACGGAACTTCCGCCTTCTGTTTCTATTAATGCAGATGTAGAAGTAGCCCCTGAAGGTATCATTACCCTAAATATTAATGGATCAAGGGGAGATGCAGATATGAATTTGTTGAGTATTACCGACAATTCAGGTGCATTAATTACGATTGACCCGGCACTGAATAGTGATGTTGGTTCCGGTGATGCGCTTCTTGTTGGGGATAATGTTGCTAACTTTGAGTTTAACGTTGAAGTGAGAGCTCCTTCAGTGCCTGATACTTATACTTACACTGCAACTGTACGTGACGATAATAACAGGACGAGCTCAGCGAGCGTCGATGTGGTTGTAAGTAGTACGCCTCCTACAATAGAATATATGGGGCCTCCTTCTTTTCAGGTAGACTTTGAGGAAGGTAGTACCAATCCTAATAACTTTAATATTAGTGCTATGACTGGTAGCTTAGATTTATCCACCATTGCTGTTTACGAAGATGGAGAATTGATTAATCCTTCTCGTCTTGAGTTTAATGGTGCTGCTTTTGATGTAAATCCTTATTCTTTGGTAGGAGATGATATCTCTGGCTTTGAAATGGCTTCTGTTACAGTAAGATTTTCAGAAGCAGGTGCTAATAACCTTAGGTTTGAAGTGGCAGATGCTATTGGTGGAACGGCTAGTACGGAGGAGGTTAGTATAGAATTAGTAGATGCAGGCACGCCGATTACTGATCAATTTGAAGCAGTCTTGTTATCTAATGCAGAAGGTATGAATGTACTTGGTGGTTTAGATCTTGATGCAGGAGAGAATGTATCTGTGTTTAGCGATGAGGCAGAGGTAATTGATTTAGGTATTGTTTCTGATACAGATCCTGAATGGCTTCAAAAAATTGAGGGAGCCAATGGTGCTACCTTAGTTGCTGCTGACCCTAACTCACCTGAGTTATTCAACTTTGCTAATATCAACAGCCGTGAGGCGATTATTGCTGCTTTTGATTCTGGAATAGGTGG
>CAZYAC010000223.1:7583-8762 GCA_964645475.1 uncultured Saprospiraceae bacterium
ATAATGTTAGATACAGAACTTCCACCTTCTGTTATTATTGAAGGAGATGCAGAAGTTATTCCTGGAGGTATTATAACCCTTACTATTCGTGGTTCTAAAGGTGGTGCAGATATGAATTCACTAACCATCACGGAGGATGGTACAACCATTGATCTTACTCGTTTAACTTCTAATGACATTGCTAGTAACCCTGCTAGTCTGATGGATGATAATGCGCTTAGTTTTGGTTTTACGGTTGAGGTGGATGCACCTATATCTCCTGCTCCAGCTACCTATACGTATGCCGCGACGGTTGTTGATGTTAATGATAGGACGACCTCAGTGAGTGTCGATGTGGTCGTAGTGAGCATGCCTATGATAGAATATGTGGGGGATAATCCTCTCGCATTTGATCTGGGTGAAGAGAATTATACTATCACTGCTGCTCCTCTTGGTGTTGGTGCTGATTTATCTACGATTGCCGTTTATAATGATGGAGAATTAATCAACGCTACCAATCTGGCATTTAATGGAGTGGACTTTGATAATAACCCTTATTCTTTAGTAGGAGATGATGTCTCTGGATTTGAACTGGCGAATGTCTTGGTAAGCATTACGGAAGCAGATAATTATAATCTTACTTTTGAGGTAACAGATGCTCTTGGTGAGACTGTAAG
This sequence comes from uncultured Saprospiraceae bacterium, assembly GCA_964645475.1. GTDB lineage: Bacteria > Bacteroidota > Bacteroidia > Chitinophagales > Saprospiraceae > JALZUU01. The sequence goes on from CAZYAC010000223.1 coordinate 8,240, forward strand.
TACGGAAGAAATTAGGGTAGCGGTAGGGACGCCGATTACGAATCAATATACTGCAAGCTTATTGTCTAACGCAGATGGCCCATCAGACCTAACAGAGCCTATGCCAGTCTTTGGAGGACTAGATTTAGATACTGGAGAAAATATTTCCGTAGACTCTCTAAAGGCAGACATTATTGATTTGGGATTAAACCTTACTACTGGTGAATGGAGACAGCAAATTCAAGGTCAGAACGGTATTACTTTACGTGCTGCGAATACCAGCGGCCCTGAGCTTCTTGATTTTAATAATATAAATTTTCGGGAAACAATTATTGCTGCTTTTGATGACGGAGTTGATGCAGCTCCTAGTGAAATTGTTCAAGAAGGAGACATTTTTATTGCAAATCGAGGTGGTGACTATTTTATCATGACAGTAACAAGCATAAATGTTACTCCTAATGATAACAGAGATTCTTACTTGTTCGATATTAAAACTTCTATCGAGTAACCAATAGAATTTTTGATAAAATATTCAAAAAAATAA
>CAZYAC010000224.1:0-8742 GCA_964645475.1 uncultured Saprospiraceae bacterium
AATCCATTCTCCAAGTCAAAAATCCCCTTCACCCAGTGGCCATAAAACCCTTACCATCTCAAACCCATTTTTTACTCAGAAAAGCCTCATTTTCAGGCTGTTAAAATCCCGTTAAATTCGTATTTTAGCCAACCTACGGGACTAATATTACCATCTTATGTATGACAGAATAATTTTAAAAGAACTGCAAAACCAAATTCCATCTCTTTCCCAAATTAATGGAAAGCGACTAAAACAAAATCGTCATGAAAAAACTATTGCTTCTAACTGCCTCTATTACGGCCCTGATTATCCTCATTTTATTCCTTTCGGGATTTCAAAATAAAACAACCCTTACTATGATACCGGTAATGAATGATGACTATTCAGCGGAATGGAAAAAAATTGATTCGCTAGTGAATCGTGGCTTGCCAGAATCTGCCTTGAAGGAAGTTGAAGCACTTTATCAACGAGCCAAAAACGACAATAACCCTCCTCAGATCGTTAAGACGGTTTTACATTTAGGAAAGTTTACGGGACAGCTTCAAGAAGAAGGACAAAGTAAAGCCATTCAATTGATGGAAAAAGAATTGGAGACGAGTGGTTTTCCAGTACGTTCTATTTTTCAGTCTTATCTAGGAAAAGCATATGCGAATTATTTAAGCCAAAATCGCTGGAGGTTTCGGGATCGAACAAGTACAGCTGATCCGACTGGAGACTTTACCACTTGGTCGCCTAATCAGATTCTAAAAAAATCTCGTGAATTAATTCTTGCTTCTGTGGCGGATGATAAAACGCGAATGGTAAAATCCATAGATTTCTCAGCCATTCTAACCGAAGGAAAAAATACAGAAGCTCTGCGCCCAACTTTGTATGATATCTTGGCGCACCACGCCATAGATTTTTTCTCCAATGAACAGAATAACTTGACGGAACCTGCGTATAAATTTTATATCAATGATAAAAAATCACTTGGTAATAATGATGATTTTTTAAATTACAATCCAGAAACAAAAGATACAAGTTCTGCTAAATTGAAGACGCTTCAGTTGCTTCAAAAACTGACCCACTACCACCAAGAAGCTAAAAATATTCCAGCACTTATTGATGTTACTTTAAAGCGAATCGCTTTTGTAAATACTAATGCCGTACTAGAAAATAAAGTAGGATTGTACAAAACGGCTTTGCAAAATTTGATTGATAAATATCCTAATGAAAGGATGGTTGCTTTGGCTTACCATAAGCTGGCAGAACAATACCATTCTGAAGGACTCAATTACCAAGAGGGTGGATCAGAAGAAGACCGAGTAGCGATCATCAAGGCACGAGAACTTTGTAAAAAAGCAATCGGATTATTTCCAAAGGCTCCCGAAACTTCGGAATGTAGAAACTTGCTCATCTCTATCGAAGAAAAAACGCTTACTCAACAAGTCGAATTAGTCAACGGAGCAAACCAACCCATCTTGACGATGATCGGTTATAAAAATATAGATAAAGTTTATTTTAAGGCCATTCCTTTAACAGCTAATTTGCGCCGGAGGTTAGATCGGAAAAATCGACAAAAACAAATTAAAATTTATAACCAACAAACGCCGATACAGACTTGGAATCAAACTTTGCCCAATCCCGGAGATTATCGATCTCACCAAACGGAGTTAAAAATACAACCATTGCCATTTGGGCAATATGTGCTGATGATTGCAACCAGTTCTGATTTTACGATGGACAATCAAGCTGTCGGTCTATCCGAAATTTTTATTTCCAATTTAGGGTCTTGGTCTCGAGGGAAAGGAGAGAATGCTGAAGTAATCGTTTATGATCGCGATACCGGACATCCGATTCAAGGAGTGGAAGTTAATTTTACGGTGCAATATTATAACCGAGGAACTCGAGAAAATGAAAAGAGAGCATCCCAATCGATTACCGATCAGAATGGTAGAGTATATACCAGTTTTGCATCTGGTTCACAGGTCACCTACTCAATTAAGAAAGGGGAGGACGAACTAAAATTAAATGATCGGCTGTATCTTAGAAACGAGCGAAATCAAAGAAGTGGTCGCTACAATACTACCTTTTTTACAGATCGTGCTATTTATCGACCAGGACAAACGGTTTACTTTAAAGGAATCGTGATCTATAAAGATACAGATGACATGCCAACTATTCGACCCAACGAAAAAACGGAAGTGATTTTTTACGATGCAAATAATCAAGTAGTAGCCAAGAAAAATTTCACCACCAATGAATTTGGAACATTCAACGGTAATTTTACAGCACCTAGTTCTGGATTACTTGGACGTATGAGTATTGTCGCCAATAAGGTCAATGGACGTACAGCTATTCGAGTGGAAGAATACAAGCGACCTAAATTTGAGGTGAGTTTTGATCCAGTGGAAAAAGCATACCGATTGAATGAAGAAGTAACGCTTACCGGAAATGCAAAAGCCTTTGCTGGAAATAATATTGATGGAGCAACCGTCAATTATCGAGTAACCCGACGTGCAAGATATCCCTATTGGCCAAGCTATTTCCGCGGATATTATCGACCTTATCCTACCGTTGGAAACAATGCGATGGAAATCATAAACGGTACAACGGAGACAGATGCAGAAGGGAAGTTTACTATTGGATTTAAAGCAATTCCAGACGCTACAGTGGATTTGGAAAATAAGCCAGAATTTTCTTACGAAGTTACAGCAGATGTAGTGGACATTACAGGAGAAACAAGAAGTGGTGCAAGTACCGTACGGGTGGGGTCAGTGGCCTTATCGGTACAAATGGAACTGCCTCCAAGTATAAGCCGAGATAGTTTAAAATCGATTGGGATTTCTTCAAAAAATCTAAGTGGAAGTTTTGCAGCTGCTAAAGGTAAAATAGAAATTCAAGGTATCACAGAACCTAAAAACGTTCTAGTAAAACGATTCTGGGGAAAGCCAGATATTTATATTCTGAAAGAAGAAGAATTTAAAACGGCCTTTCCGCATTATGCCTATAAAGATGAAAACGAAAAACAAAGCTGGAAAACGAATGGCAAACCGATGGTAATAAATTTTGATACGGAAAAAAATAAAACGGTTTCCTTAAATCAATCTTTACCAGTTGGTTGGTATCGCATTCGCCTAACTACAGAGGATCGTTATGGAACTCCGATAGAATTGGAAAAATATGTCTCTGTTTATGATTTAAATAGTAACCCTATTATTCGAGGAGAACAACTATTTCACCAATCGGAAAAGCCTGCTTACGAACCAGGAGAAACGGCTATTTTACATTTTGCAAGTAGCTATCCACAGCAAAAGATACTCTTCGAAGTAGAGGTAGATGGAAAAATAATAACCCAAAAATGGCTAGACCTCAATCGTTTACAATCTGAAAAAATACAGATCGAAGAAAAGCACAGAGGAAATATTTTTTACCACTATAGTTTTGCGAAGCATTTTAGAAGTGAAACTAATTCTAAAACCATTCAAGTACCTTGGTCCAACAAAGAATTGTCGTTTGAATATCTTAGCTATCGAGATAAACTCAAACCCGGGCAAGAGGAAGAATGGCAGATTAAAGTCAGTGGACCAAAGAAAGAAAAACTAGCGGCCGAAATGGTAGCTACCTTATACGATGCTTCACTTGACGAATTTACGCCACACGGATTTTATTATAATATTTATCCAAATAAATATAGCCGGATTCGATGGCAGACACAAGGTTACCGAACCGATTATAGTCAATTGTATCAGGAAAATTGGAATCCACAACGCACTTACTCAGAACGTGTTTATCCAGTTTGGGAATGGTTTGGTTTTTCTCAAAATTATTATAGAGCTTATCCAATGGCATCGAGAAGAATGAAGAGCGAGAGCGAAGTTTCTTTTTTGCACGATATGGCACCAGGGGTGGAAGCAGATGCAGCTGGAATTTCTGAAGAGGCGAATGCTATTGCACCTCCTCGTTCAGCAGAGCCACCAGCTCCGCCTCCTCCTCCTGGTGGAGAATCATCTGATGATGAAGGTGGAAGCGATGCTCCAGTTAAAGTCCGAACAAACCTAAATGAAACGGTTTTCTTTTTTCCAGACTTGCGGACGGATGAAGACGGTAATGTGATTTTGAAATTTACGATGAATGAAGCATTAACTCGATGGAAATTTTTGGGCATGGCACATACCAAAGATTTGAAATTTGGATTGACCGATAATACCGTCGTGACCCAGAAAGAATTGATGGTGGTACCGAACGCACCGCGTTTTGTCAGAGAAGGAGATGAGCTTTATTTTACCGTTAAGGTGAATAATCTGACGGAGAATCCATTGACTGGAGAAGCAGAACTAAAACTTTTTGATGCACTCACGATGAAATCGGTAGATGCCTTATTCGTCAATGATGGCAAACCCACTGCATTTACGGCTGAAGCAGGACAATCAGCAGCGCTGCGTTGGAAATTAAAGATTCCATATGGTCAAGCGACTGCCCTCACGCATCGTGTTATTGCACGCGCTGGACAATACGCCGACGGAGAAGAAAGTACGATTCCTGTCGTGACCAACCGAATGCTTGTGACGGAAGCCAAACCCTTGCCGATCAGAGGTAAATCGAAAAAAGATTTTACTTTCGAAGCTTTGGCTAAGGCCGGACAGTCTAATTCCTTAGCACATCATAAAATGACGTTAGAGTTTACCAGCAATCCTGCTTGGTATGCTGTCAAGGCTTTACCATATTTGATGGAATATCCTTACAATTGTACGGAGCAGATCTTTAATCGTTTTTATGCGAATAGCTTGGCTTCGTCTGTGGCAAATTCTCATCCCAAAGTAAAAAGAGTTTTTGACCAGTGGAAAGGAACGGAGGCCATGAATAGCAACCTGAGAAAAAACCAGGAACTAAAGTCTGCCTTATTAGAAGAAACTCCTTGGGTATTGGCGGCCTTGAGTGAAGAAGAACAAACTCGAAACATCGGATTATTATTTGATCTGAATAAAATGGCGAATGAGCAAGCGAAGGCGATTGGACAGTTAGCAGAACGACAAAAAGGAGACGGAAGTTTTTCTTGGATGCCGGGTGGATATTCAAATCGTTATATTACGCAGAATATTTTGGAAGGTCTTGGTCACTTAGATAAACTTGGTGTAAAAGAAATTTCAACAAATAGTAAATTACTGCAAATTAAGCAACGCGCCATTCCTTACGCTGACCGGGAATTTGTGGAAGCCTATAAAAAGCTAAAACGATACGCGGAAGATAAAAAATTGAAAATGGAAGACGATCATCTTTCGTCCATTCAGATTCAGTATCTATATATGCGGTCTTTCTTCCCAGAAGAAAGAATTTCTAAGGAAGTCCAAGAAATAATGAATTATTATTACGATCAGGCGGACAAGTACTGGTTGACTAAAAATAATTACGAACAAGGAATGTTGGCCTTGGCCATGCACCGTGCGGATCGGTCAGAAACCCCTGCCAAAATTTTGGCTTCCTTAAAAGAGCGAGCTATTAAGCATGATGAATTGGGAATGTATTGGAAAACCAGCTTTGGGTATTATTGGTATCAGTTGCCAATAGAGACGCAAGCCTTGTTGATTGAGGCTTTTGCAGAAGTTGGAAAAGACGAGCAAGCGGTAGATGATATGAAAGTTTGGTTATTGAAAACCAAACAAACAACGCATTGGAAAACGACCAAAGCAACGGCTTCTGCGGTTTATGCCTTATTAAGTAACGGTACCAACTGGTTGTTAGAAGATCAACCCATTGATATAACCATTGGTAATAAAACCCTAGATCAATCCAAGATTAAAAAAGAGGCGGGGTCTGGTTATTTTAAAACTTCTTGGGAAGCCGAAGAAATTACATCAGAGATGGGTAAGATTACCATCAATAATCCTAATGCCAACGTGGCTTGGGGGGCGATGTACTGGCAGTATTTTGAAGACTTGGATCAGATTAAGACTTTCGAAGAAACGCCGTTAGAACTTAAAAAGGCGATGTTTAAGCAAGTCAATACCGACCGTGGTCCTGAATTGATTCCAGTAACGGAAGGAACCAAATTAGTTCCCGGTGATTTACTAAAGGTGCGAATTGAATTACGAGTAGATCGTCCGATGGAATTTGTTCATATGAAAGATATGCGTGCCAGTGGTCTAGAGCCAATCAATGTATTGAGTCAGCGAAAATACCAAGGTGGGTTAAGTTATTACGAAAGTACCAAAGACGTTTCGACCAACTTTTTCTTTAGTTGGTTGCCAAAAGGAACCCATGTTTTTGAGTATCCAGTGCGGGTATTCCATGCAGGAGATTTCTCGAATGGTATTACCACGATACAATGTATGTATGCGCCTGAATTTACGAGTCATTCGGAAGGAATTCGGATTTCAGTAGCAGCAAAGTAGAGCGGCCTTATATTTAGATTAAATCCTTAAAAAGGGTTTTGCTGGTATAGTGAGATTGAGTATCTTGCGAGCTGGTAAAACCCTTTTTTTATTATGGGTAGAGAACCATTAAATGATTTTCTAAACTCTATTGGGACTGTTCATTTAAAATGTGTCAAATTAAAATTGAAACCCTGCCTGCCAGCAGGCAGTTTCAAATACAACCACAACCTAACCGATTCGCTATTTAACTATAACACCAATTAACCAACAACTGAATACTAATTCAAATTACTTGGTTCTTAATTCTTAATACGCCTTCTATTGAAAAATACTCGAATTGCCGTTTGTGCTTACTTTTTTGTCAATGGTTTTTTACTAGGTAATTGGACTGCTCGGATACCTGCGGTCAAAGAATATTTCTCTGCGACTAACAGTATGTTGGGTATCTTATTGTTTTGCATTGCAGCAGGAGCGATGACCGCGATGCCTTTTACTGGAAGTGTCATTTCTCGATTTGGTAGTCATCGAGTCACCGTTTTTACCGGAGCTTTAATGTCTTTAATGTTGCCTTTATTGGCGGTAATGCCTAATGTCTACGTGGCAGGGTTGGCTTTCTTTGGATACGGTTTTGCGGGGGGTAGTATGGATGTGGCAATGAATGGACAAGCCGTGTATGTAGAACGAGATTATGGTCGATCGATCATGTCTTCCTTTCATGCGGTTTTTAGTGCGGGAATGGCGGGAGGAGCCGTAGTCGGAGGTCTTTTTACAAAAACGGATTGGTCCTTATTTTATCATTTTTTAAGTGTAGCGATTTTGAGTGCGATCGTGGTTTGGGTAGCCAGTTATTTTCTGATTGATGCACTTGAAGAAGAGCGCAAAGCAGGCGAAGACCAACCCAGTTTTATCTTTCCAAATAAATTAATTTTACCAATAGGACTGATCGCTTTTTGTAGTATGGTGGGTGAAGGCACGATGGCAGATTGGTCTGCATTGTATATGGAAAATGTAATTGGTCAATCAGAATCGCTCGGTGCGATGACAATCTTTAGTTTTGGACTAGCCATGTTTATCGGACGATCTTTTGGAGATCATTTTACCAATCTTTGGGGAAAATATACGATGTTGAGAAATAGTAGTCTCTTGTCTATTTTTGGTCTAGGATTGATGTTGGCTGTGACGAGTTGGCCGGTTGTTTTACTGGGTAGCTTCCTATTGGGCCTTGGTTTGGCTACGATTGCACCGATCGTTTATTCTGCCTCGGGCAATACGCCAGGAGTTGCACCCTCGGTAGGAATCGCCATGGCCACGACGGTCGGGTATGCTGGTTTTTTTGTAGGACCACCGACCTTGGGTTTTTTAGCAGATGCGTTTGGATTGAGATTGGCGTTATTGTTTACGTTGGGATTGATGGTGTTGATGTGGGTGTTGTCGGTGCGGTTGGGAAAGAGAAATGTTTAATAGAAGATCGAGTTAATTTGAATTAAATAAATTGAATTGGTTTGTTAGAGATATTTGTTATTTTAGGTGTTGTCAATTAAAATTAACAACTTAGAATATGGCGAAAGGAAGCGGATTTTTTGAAGATCTATTTGGAGATTTTGGATCTAATGATCATAAAGTATTTTATAATAAAGGTATTAAATATCTTAATAGAGGTCAGTACAATAGAGCAATTGAACCTTTCGAAAGAGCGATAGAATTGAAGCCTAATTATTATGAAGCACTGGATAATTTGGGTGTTATTTATCGAAACAGAGGGGACTTTGATTTAGCATTTGATTATTTTCAAAAAAGCCTTCGCATTAAACCTGATAATTATTGGGCACTCTTTCACCTGGGAGGTATCTATTTTAATAAAGGAGATGAAGCTAAAGCGAAAGAATTTTTGCAAAAATCTTTGAACTTAAATCCTGATCATTATGAAGTTAATTATGCGCTTGGTCTTCTTTATCACTATGAAGAAGCTCATAATAAAGCGATAAAACTTTTCCAAAAATCATTAGACTTAAATCCTGATAATCATGAAATATATCATCTGCTCGGTATTAATTATTATGGAAAAGGAGAATATGACAAAGCGATAAGAATTCTTCAAAAAGCAATAAGATTAGAGCCTAAGAATCATCAAGCATATTATTATCTCGGTCTTAGTTATCATGAAAAAGGAGAGCTTGACAAAGGGATAAAACATATTCAAAAAACGATAGAATTAAAGCCTGACTTTTATGAAGCATACTTTAATCTTGGCATTCTTTATAGGTTCAAAAAGGATTGCAAGAAAGCGATTGCATCATACAAAAGAGCGATTGAATTAAAGCCCGATGCTTATGAAGCATTTAACGAATTGGGAGTTTCCTACGGTGAAGATGGTGAATATGACAAAGCCATTGAATTTTGCCAAAAG
>CAZYAC010000225.1:0-8707 GCA_964645475.1 uncultured Saprospiraceae bacterium
TGAGAAATCCAGTCCTGTAAATGCGGTTCTTTACCATGGTAAAGCTGATTCATAGTGATTCTGTTAAGTGTTTCAAAATTATAGTGTCAAAGTCTGCTAAAAAAACCAAGCAATTATAATGTTAATGCATTAATAACTGTTTGTAAGTATATTATATAGAGTAAAATATTTTAATGTTTGTTAAGCAATAATACGTTAGTTTCTATAATTTACAAAGAGTAAATTAGTAGACGGTAAGTTTGGGAGGTGTAGTTGTAAGATTTGTTGAGGAAACGGAAAATTGAGATGATGAAATTGTTTGATAACGTAGCCAAATTTGAAGTTTTGGAACAATTTCTCAATCTAACACTGTGGTTAATAGTACCCTTTATACGGAAATAATCACCTAAGGTTTCAGTTTCTTTCTGAAAATTTATCACTTCGGTCTGCTTTTGAATAGGTTGATTATTCTAAGACAAACCGAAGTGATTAAGAGTTTGTCCAAATTTTCTCAATTGCAGCCAATTAATAGAAGTTTAGACAAGCTCTAAGTGGAATTATTCGGGAACAATATTGCCACAAAGTTTTTTCTTTCGGCGAATTCGGAAAACTACTCCACCGATTATACTAAGTTGGTGAGCAGTTGATAAATCTGTTAATTCATTGCGAATTTCAGCTAATGTTTTTGAACGTTTTTTGTTTTTGGGAATAGGGGCAGTTTTTGAAACAGAAGTGTTCATAATTGTTCAATTTTAAGGATTATAAAATTAGAAGTTGTTCAACAACTTCATAGTCTGTAGGAAAGAGAGGAGGAGAAAAAATGTAAGCGTACCGTTGATTCCTGCCTGTCGGCAGGCAAGGTTTTGATTCTATGAAAGAACCATTATTGGATTTGGGGTTGATTCGTTATGCTAATATACTGATTTATTATTATATATTCAAATAAATGAAATAATTTTAATGTGTTTTTTTGAAATTCATGACAAATGATGTGGAATATTTAGATGGAATTAGAATCAATATTTAGGATTCGCTCGATAAGGAATCCTTCTTTTTTCTCAAGTTTAGATCTCTGTTTACGGCTATGCTAGCATTTAATTCAAAGCCAATTAACAACATCAAAACATTCAATTGAATCCAAAGCATTATAATAATTATGGTTCCAATAGAGCCATATAATTTGTTGAAAACACCAAAATTATCAACGTAAAAGCTAAAAATAATGGTAGACAATATGGACCCGACGGTCGCTAAGGTGGTACCGACTGAAAAGACTTTAATTCGAGCAATTGTCGGAACGCCATACCGATAAATAATGGCCGTTCCAAAATAGATTAAACCGAGGACAATTACATACCTTAATATATTCAGGAATAATTTTTCCCAACCCAGAGCGCCTGTGTTTTCAACCAGTAAGGCCACGATTTGATTACCCAAAATAATTAATAAAACAGAGGCGAAAATCATGGCTGATAACAATAATAATAAGCCGACGGCCACCAGTCTTCTTTTTAGAATAGAACGCCGCTTAAAGGTCAAATGATATGATTTTTCAAATCCGCGCATCATACTCATCATTCCGTTGGAGGCAAAAAATATGGCTAAGAAAAAACCAAAAGAAAGTAGCCCCGGTCGTGGTTGCGAAACAATATCTTGCATCAAACTGATCACTTCTTCTCGACCGATTACATTAGGTAAAATTACATTAAGATGAAAAATCAAGGTCTTTACAAAATCAATACTCCCATCGTTCTCATACACAAAAGTGGTATCCATCGGCAAAATTCTAATAAGATACTTATTGAAAACTAAGGGTAATATTAGTGGGATCAAGGTGAAAAAGGCAATAATGGTAGGAAATAGTGAGAGGAAAAAACTATAAGAAATAGAATTAGCTCGCGTAATAATTCGGTCTTTTTTTAATTCTTGGTAAACAAAATTCAATACATTATAAATAGATTGTTGTTGAAATCCAGGTAAGGAACGTGATTTTGCCCAACTAAATAATTGTCCCAGCCTCGGATGACCTCGTAAGCGTTTTTTGAGCTTAACTATGGACGGTAATTTCATAATTCAACATTATTAATCCAATACTATTTTGCGAAGCAAATCCTTAGTCTTTTTAGGAATTAGACTCACTGAAAAAAGGTCTCAAAGGAGCAAGTAGATATTCTGGTGCTGAAATACTTTTATTGGTCGATCCATCAATAAAACATAGTTTAACAGAACCAGCATTGAGGAGTTTGTTTTTTTGATTAAAGACCTCGGTATGGAAAGTTACATGTTGATCCGGCAAACGTCGCAGAGTAGTTTCCATTCGCAATAAATCGTCATAATGTGCCGGACGTACATAACGGATATTGAGCGACATCACCGGCATAAAAATACCATGTTGTACTTCCAAATCTCGGTAGGTGATACCTAAGGCGCGCATCGCTTCGGCTCTAGCTATTTCATAATACTGGGCGTAATAGCCATAATACAGATACCCCATTTGGTCGGTTTCCGCATAGCGAACACGAACAGAAAACTGATGTTGATACATGAAAAAGGCGATTGGCCATTAGCGATTGGCCAGTTGGCTTCCTGCTAAATTGATTAAAAAATATAGATGTCTGTTATTGAACTAACCAGTCGAATATGTGATTAACTAAAGGCGAATAGCCAACAGCCTAAAAACTATCCCCGTTCAATTGGGCATGTCATACAATGCGATCCACCACGTCCTCGAGATAATTCGGAACTAGGTAAACTGATAATTGTATTTTTTACTTTCGCAGGATCAATTGTCTTGTCTTTGATTCCTTTTAATAAATCATAGGCATGAATAATCTTGTAACCTGCTTCTTTTAAGGCGATTTCAGTTTTAGGATTTCGATCATAAGTAAGCGCTACGCCTGGTTTGATGGCGACCATATTGCAACCATCTGTCCATTGTTCTCGATCTTGAAAAGGCGATTCTCCGTTCCCAACAGGAATAAATTCCATATCCGGATTAATTTCCTTTCGGAAAAAATCTTGTACCGAAAGGTAGACAGATTGTTTGCCAGTGTGATGGTGAACGATGACATTTGAACCCAAGCCGTCCATGATAATGGGCTTAAAGGCTACGATGTGGTTTTTATTAATCTGGGTGAAAATGGTATCAATATGCATGTAGGACCGATCGGCTGGGATATTTATTTGCACCACATTTTTGATCACCTTTTTTTCGAATAATACCTTTTTAATAGACTCGATGGCGTGCGCGTTGGTTCGTTCGCTACAACCGATCAGTAGATAATCTTTATTGATAACCATGACATCTCCACCTTCGATAGAGACCGTTTCTCCTTTTTTAGAAGGAGGAAAATCATCAACGGTGTTTAGATTAATGACCTTACCTTCAATGCGAATTTCTCGGAACATCGGATGGGCCCAACAGACAAAACGAGTAATAAAATTTTCACGGTGTCGGGCAGCCTTTTTTGCTTTGGTAATAATCACGTGATCGTTCACGGTAACGGCAATATCCCTAGTAAAAATAAAATTAGGAATCGGATCAAAGATGATATGATCTTCTTTTTCGTAATAGCCAGTGACCAGAACGGTTGCCAAGTCTTCGTCTGATAGCCCATGAAAAAGGCTTAAATAGGAGGCAGGCAATTCTTCATAATCAATCACCAAGTCAATCATTTCGGCCTTGGCTCCTTTACTAGCTTTTAGGGCTTCGACGAGCAAGTCCTGAATTTCAAGGACATTTTCTTTACCCATAAAGGACTGGAGAATTTCGGTGAAAATCTCATGCTCCTTTTGCATGGTTGGTAAATGAACAATGTCGTCAAAGAGTAACTCTTCAGCGTCTTTTGGCGAAATTCGGGCGATCCCCGCATCCGGACGGTGGACCATTACTCTTTTAAGCACTCCGATTTCGGAGGATACGTTTATTTTTTGGTTAGAACTCATAGGCGCAAAGAAAAGGAATTTTGTGGTTTTGAGCTAATTTTTCTTATTTTGAGGGCTAATTTATTGCCGGATTTGTTCGGGAAATTTTAAAAACCAATGATTCCCTTTGATTGTTTTAAGAAAAAGAAAAGTACCGCATGTTTGATAAAATCAAAAAATTATTCGTCGTAGAAGATGATGATCCGCTTAAAAAAGCGCTTGAGCAAAAATCTCAGGAGGAGGCCGATGCCACTGCTCCGGCTGAAGAAATGGTGCCCGATCGCACGGTTACCAATTCGTCAGCTAGTCCCAAAACTCCGGTGAGTAAACCAACAGGTGGAAAAGTGACCGATAAATTTATGAATATCCTTCTTGGGGCCATGGAAAAAAACAACTTAGATGGCTTTGATTATTTAGAATACAAGCAATCCCTTCAGTCACTCCAGAATATGGATATGGACGAAGCTACTCGTTACCAATCTGCTTTTGCTATGGCTAAAACGATGGGCGCTACTCCACAGAAATTATTGGAAACAGCCAATCACTATGTAAATATTCTAAAAACGGAAGAACAGAAATTTGGACAAGCCCTCGTTAACCAAAAGGACAAGCAAATCGGAGGCCGACAACAACGACTTGAGCAATTGGATCAGTCTATCGCCAAAAAACGCAAGCACATTGAGCAACTTACCAAAGAAATTGAGACACATGAACAGGAAAGCGCTCAAATAAAAGAACAAATCACTGATTCAACCGTCAAAGTAGAGAACACAAAAAATAATTTCGTTGTTACCTATCAATTACTGACTAGTCAGATACAGGAGGATATTAAGAAAATGCAGTCCTATTTGAAGTAAGTAATCTGAACAAGCCAACCAAAAGACCACAAAAAGCAAGCGATGTTGGGACCTATAACAAATACGTATAGGCTAGAACCACAGGAAAGGCTTTTTTTATGTTATTTTTGCAAAAAAGAAATTACTTAGATATATGGCAGAGCCAAAACCAAAATCATTCTGGAAAAGACCTGAAGGGGTCACAGGTGCAATCTTCCTAGGAGCAGCAGTAATAGGAACTGTCGCCTTGGTCACCACCTTTATTGGACCCATTATGGGCTTTATTACCTCCATTATAGGAATGGTGGTCTCTTTATCTGTTTTAGGATTAATCATCTTTATGGCCTTAGATCCTAAAACTAGAGCGGTAACCGGGTACATGTACAAAAGCGTCATGCGCTGGATCACCGGACTTTTTGTTCAGATCGATCCTATTGGTATTCTTAAATCATATGTGGATGATCTTCAGGACAACCTCAAAAAAATGAATCGTCAGATCAGTCAGCTACGAGGAGAGATGCACAAGATGCAAGAGATGATTCATAATAATAAGCGGATGATCGAAAGCAATATGAATCTGGCTAGTAAGGCAAGGGATAAGGATAAAAGGAATATCATGATTCTTAAGTCTCGGAAAGCTGCCCGAGCCAAAGAATCCAACATGCGACTGGAGGATTTGTACAAAAAAATGGAGGTCCTCTACCGAGTACTCAATAAGATGTATGAAAACTCTGAAATCTTAGTAGAAGATATTAAGGATCAGGTTAAGATGAAAGATCAAGAGCGGAAAGCCATTCACGCCAGTCATTCTGCTATGAAATCTGCTATGAACATCATCCAAGGAGACAAGGATAAAAGATACATGTTCGATATGGCTTTGGAAGCCATTGCAGACGATGTCAGCCTAAAGGTAGGAGAGATGGAACGCTTCATGGATATGTCTTCCAACTTTATGCAATCGGTGGATTTAAAAAATGGTGTCTTCGAAGAAGAAGGCCTCAAAATGTTAGAAAAATGGGAACGGGAAGGAACTTCTCTTATCCTTGGAGATGAAAAAGATACATTAATCCTGGAAGCTGAGGATGGAGAAATGCTCGATCTTAATCAGCCCATCGCTCGGCCCCAAAGAGCAGAAAACGATACAAATCAATACGACAGCTTTTTTGACTAGATTTTAAATGTTGAATCGTTGAACTGTTGAATCGTTGAATTGATAGATATATTAGCATGATTTTAAATATTGAGATTTCGCTTATAAACTAGGATTCTGAAAAGAAATGATAGTAAATAATTTGAAGATTAGAATAAAGTCTATTAAACAAAAAAAACTGTAAAAATGCCTGACATTAAGAAGAATGTCTATAAATAATTACCAAATAAACGATTCAACAAATCAACAATTTTTTAACTTCCGCAATCATCAAAAACAGCGGATAGTTATTTATTCACTAACAAACAAGAACAATGGCTCGACGATTAACGACCTTTTCAAAATTTTTAATTACCCTCCTGATTATTGGTGCCATCGCATTTCTAGGAAGGTATTTTCTAACCCAAACCGATGTTGGTAAAGGACTGGCTGATAAAGCTGGAATTGAAGAAACTAAAGGAGATGCTGGAAGCAATGCAAATCCTGGCAGCACCTCTAACACAAATACCAATTCTGGCAATACCAATAGCGGTAGCTCAGATGATATTATTCGAGTAGGCGTCGTAACTTGGGGTGGCTACGCCGGTGGACAATATTTTAACGAAGGATTTGAGGCTTCTAAAAATTCCCGCTTCTATAAAGACTATGGTTTTCAGGTAGAATTTAAGGTGTTGGATGATTTCGAAGCCAGCCGTAATGCATTCCGTGCAGGAGAAGTAGATTTATTATGGGCAACCATTGATGCTTTTCCAACAGAAGTTGGTGCCTTATCTGCGGTTGATCCAGTTATCGTTTTTCAGGCTGACTGGTCTCGAGGTGGTGATGCCATCATCGCACGTCGTGGAATTACGAGAGTATCTGATCTAAAAGGAAAAGATATTGCGGTAGCAGAATTAACACCTTCTCATTCTTTCTTAATCTGGTTACTAGAAGCAGGTGGCCTATCCATCAAAGATGTAACGATCAAGCCACAAGCTTCTGCTGTCGATGCTGCGGAAGTATTCAAAAGTGGTCGAGTAGATGCCGCAGTAGTTTGGAGTCCAGATGATATCTTAGCAACCAAAGCAGTTGCGGGTTCTAGAATTTTAGAAAGTACACGTAGTGCGGCTTATATCATTGCGGATGTCTTTATGGCCAAGCGTGGATGGGCAGATAATAACCAAGATCGTTTACAAAAACTATACGAAGGCTGGATGCGTGGAGCTGCTGAAATTAACAGTAACTCTAGTAGCCGTAAAAAAGCCGCTGAGATTTTATCTCGTGAATTTACGGAACGAGGTACCGCTCTAAATCCTTCAGAAGCAGCGGAAATGATTGGCAACGTTCGATTGGTAACACACGGTGATAATAAAAACTTCTTCAAACTTAATAACGATTACAAAGGGGTAAATGGAAATACGCTTTACTCTACGATGGGTAATAAATATTCAGATCTTGGTTTTGTAGAAGGTCGAATCCCTGCTTGGAGACAGATCGCTTATCCTAAATTAGTGGTCAATACGAATTTGACCAGCCCTGCTGATTTTCCAGAAAAATCTAAAACGTATGCCAAAGCGACCAAGGCGGACGAAAAGAAAGAAGCACTGGCCACCAAAGAACTTAGTATCAATTTTCGTACAGGTGAATTTAAGTTGGGTGAAAATGCTAAATACATTATCGATAAGGAATTTGTAGAAATTGCCAAGGTTTTTAACTCTCGTATTCGAATCGAAGGAAATACCGATAATACGGGTAATCGAGCGAGTAACCAGCGATTGTCTGAGAAAAGAGCACGAGCGGTTGCTGACTATTTAATAGAAACGCATGGTATGAGTCCCAACCGATTTATTGTCATTGGAAATGGTCCAGACCAGCCAGTTGCTGATAATAATACAGATGCTGGAAGAGCCAAAAACCGTCGAACGGATTTTGAATTGTTGACGGATTAAATATTGTTGAATTGTTGATCTGTTGAATTGTTGATTTGGTAAATCCATCACTCAACAGTTCAACAAATCAACGATTCAACAATTCAACAAAAAAAACTTCCCTTACCTCTTACCCAGCCCTCAATGAATTTTTTTAAACTTCGTGGAAAACTAACTCGCTCACAGGATTTGGTCTTGGGAGTAGTTGGATTTCTTATTTTTATTGCCATTTGGTGGTTGGCAGCAGAGTCTTTTTCCACCCAAAAGCCGATTATTGAAGGTTTTAATAATCGATTGCCCTCTACCCTAAATTTAGATCCTGAGGGTCCTCAAATAGATCAAGATAGTCTAGCACGAGCCATTGCTTTGCAGGATAGTTTGGCTTTTGCCAATGCTACTGAATTTGAAAAAGTATATCCTGTCTTACCACCTCCTCCAGCGGTGTTGCAATCTTATCCAGAATTGTTTACCAAAGATAATTTACCAACGGAAGCTTTGCGTTCTATCTGGCTAAACGTACAAGGATATTTTTGGGCAATTTTTATTTCATTGGTGCTAGGTTTTATCATCGGATTGTATCCTCTTTTTAGAGGTTTGTTTAGTAAGCAAACTAATGCACTGCGGTATTTGCCCTTGACGGCATTGACAGGAGTTTTTATTTTATGGTTTGGAATTGAGGATGAAATGAAGATCGCATTCCTCGCTTTTGGTATCATCGTTTATTTATTACCGGTGGTCGTACAGCGAATTGACGAAGTAGAAGATGTTTATTTAAAAACGGTTTTTACGCTTGGAGCTACGGATTGGCAAACGATTCGGTCGGTATATATTCCAGCGGTAATGTCTAAGTTGATGGATGATATTCGTGTACTAACGGCTATTTCTTGGACCTATATTATCATCGCCGAATT
>CAZYAC010000226.1:0-8685 GCA_964645475.1 uncultured Saprospiraceae bacterium
CTTTCAGGGTTCTGTTCTTTCTGAGGTAATTTTCTTTATAATTTTTTCATCCCTTCGGGATTAAAATTACAAGTCAAGGATAAACCTCGTTGAGAGGGAATTTTCAATTTTCCTTCCAGATTAACGATGGAAATAAGCGACCGAAGGAAGCGTTTTACTGAGTTAATTTGGAATTCAAGAAAATTTAAAAACCCTCGAAATAAATACAATGGGAAATAGTTTTGGGCAATTATTTAAAATTACCACTTTTGGAGAATCTCATGGCAAAGCAATTGGTGTGACCATTGATGGTTGTCCACCAGGTCTAACCATCGATGAAGATTTTATTCAAGCAGAATTAGCACGTCGGCGGCCTGGACAATCAGCTATTGTTACTCAGCGCAAAGAAGCCGATGAAATGGAGATTTTAAGTGGCGTTTTTGAGGGAAAGTCAACCGGTACGCCTTTAATGATGCTCATTAAAAACAAGGATGCTCGGTCAAAGGACTACTCTCATATTGCCCAAAAATATAGACCTTCTCATGCAGATTTTACTTATCAAAACAAATATGGCTTACGGGATTATCGCGGCGGAGGAAGAAGTTCTGCTAGAGAAACTGCGGCCAGAGTTGCTGCCGGTGCCATCGCTAAACTGTTTTTAAAAGAGGCAGGAATTGAAATTACCGCCTATGTTAGTCAGGTAGGAGATTTGCGATGTAGTTCAGATTATAAACAACTAGATTTTAGTCTAATCGAAAACACGGCTATCCGTTGTCCTGATCTGGAGGTAGCAGCTCAAATGATAAACTTGATTAAAACCATCAAAAAACAAGGTGATACTATTGGAGGAGTTGTGACGGCTGTCATTAAAGGTTGCCCAATTGGATTGGGAGAACCTGTCTTCGACAAACTGCATGCCTCCTTAGGAAATGCCATGTTGGGAATCAATGCCTGTAAAGGATTTGAATATGGAAGTGGCTTTGGTGGCGTAACCATGCGTGGATCAGAACACAACGATATTTTTGAAAATAAAGATGGCAAAATTACCACCTCAACAAATTTCAGTGGAGGCGTACAAGGAGGCATATCCAATGGAATGGATATTTATTTTCGTTCGGCCTTTAAACCTGTAGCCACCATTATTCCAGAACAAAAGAGTGTTGATACCAGTGGTGAGACTACAACGGTGAGTGGCCGCGGACGTCATGATCCCTGTGTGGTGCCTAGAGCTGTACCAATTGTCGAGGCAATGGCGGCATTGGTTGTAGCTGATTTTATCTTACTACAAAGGAGAATTGCATAATTTGTGAATAAAAAAATCATCCTTTAATAACAAATTCATGATCAGAATATTAGCATTATCTATCTGTATTTTTACTTTAATAGGTAGTTCTTGTAAAACCAAGGCATTAAGCATTGATTTTACATGTAATTTAGAAGAAGTCGAATTGGTCCTTTCGGAGAATTGTCAAGAAAAAATGGATTGTACTTTTACCGTAAAGAAAAACCATAAGATTCAATCAGAGTATTACGATGAGACACTAAGTTCTGCCTCCGTTGTGCCTGGAGATCAAATGGTTTTTGTTATGGAACGTACTTATCAAGACAATCCAGCCATTGCGGATGATGAATTTACGGAAAAACTATTCTTTTCGATCCCAAAGAATAAAACCAGTTTTCATTTGGAAGGAGAAGACTTGAAAAGCCATGAAATGATTTTTGCTACTTTAGCTTATTCAAGGGATGGTGGTTATTATAAAGTGGAAGAAGGTTGTATTGAAGGCAAATTAAAAGAGGATGGTCAATGGTTAGTGCAAGGCAATCTTACCATCACTACCCGGACCAATAGAAAGATTCTAAAAGCCATCAGGGCCAATTATAAAACAGATTAAAGTATTACTTTAGATTCTACTTTATTAAAGCTTCTTTTTTAAGCTTTTTGGAAAGTTTACTCCCTAGATAATTATCAATTATTCTTCGAGACAAATAGATCAATGGGGTCAGTAAGATGGCTATAATAAATTTATAGGAATAATTGACCGTCCCAACGGCTAAAAACAAACTGATATCCCACTGAGGTGGGCCAAGGACAAAAGCAATATATAAAACAATAAAACTGTCAAAAAACTGAGAAATCAAGGTAGAACCCGTTGCTCTTAACCAGATTTTACTGTCTCCCGTAGCCAACCTCAATTTTTCAAAGACCATAGCATCCAGCAATTGTCCCACTAGAAAAGCCAAAATTGAAGCAACAATAATCCAGGCCCCCTGCCCGAAAATAGTTGCATAGGCCGTTTGCATATTTGGAACCCCTTGGTCCTTAAAGTCTTCCACCCAAAAATCCGCCGGAACTAAATAAATGGATCCAACTATCACGATAAAACCATATAATATCAATGCGGCAGTAAGATAGGATAGCATTTTAACTACCTTTTTTCCGAAATACTCATTTATTATATCCGTAGAAATAAAAACCACTGGCCAGATTAAAACGCCAGCAGATAACATTAACGATCCCTGATGGCCAAACAAGTTCCAATTAAGTGGAGATATTCCAATGGTTTTTTCAAAAGCAAAGATTTTAACCCCAATGAATTCCGCAATTAGCGCATTGGTAATAAAAAATCCAGCTAATACTATTAATAGTTTAACGGGTTTTCGAAGAATTAATCGTTTCATTTGTATTAAATTGTCTGAGGCTTATCAATTCACAATTCTTTTTAAGAGAATTTTGTAATAATACGAAACATAGATTGGAATTTATCTTTAAAAATTCAAAGCAAGAATAAAATTACTACTATATTTGTTTCTAAACCCACAGATAGATTCATGGCAAAAATTTCAATCAATTTAAAGGACGGAACCGCGGAACGGGAAGATACACTGATTGTTGGAATTGACCTTGGCACAACGAATAGTTTGGTTGCCTATATGTTAGATAATAAGCCAATAGCCATAAAGGGCCAAGACGAAAAACACACCTTAGTTCCTTCCATTATTCATTTTTTACCTAATGGTGAAAAACTTATTGGCAACGATGCCAAGAAGCAACTTATTAAGGATCCAGCCAATACTATTTATTCTGTTAAAAGACTTATGGGCAAGTCCTATAAAGACCTTTCTTCACAATCTGAGTATTTAGGTTACGAAGTGATTGATGATGATACCGAAAGTCTGGTTAAAATTAGAGTAAATGATACCTTTTACACCCCAGTTGAATTATCAGCTAATATCCTCACCGCACTAAAACAAAGAGTCGAAAAAGAGTTGAAACAAACCGTTAGCAAAGCTGTGATTACGGTTCCTGCCTACTTTAATGATGCCCAGCGACAAGCTACCCGAGATGCTGGTAAATTAGCCGGATTAGACGTATTGCGCATTGTGAATGAGCCAACTGCTGCTAGCCTTGCCTATGGTCTTGGGCAAAAGGAGGAATCCTCCAAACTGATCGCTGTTTATGATCTTGGAGGAGGAACTTTTGATATTTCTATCTTACAAATTCAAGACGGAATATTTGAAGTACTATCAACCAATGGCGATACTTTTCTAGGTGGAGATGATATTGATCGATTATTAATAGATTATTGGTTAAAAATCAACGGAAGAGATAATCATACTTTTATTAAAGACAAAAAGAGATTACAGCATCTCCGACTTTTAGCTGAAAAGGCAAAAAAAGTTTTATCCAGCCAGATGCTATTTAAAGAATACTACGATGGGATGAACTGTCAAATAGCCCGAGAGGTTTTTGATAATTTGATTAGGCCCTTGATTTCACGAACATTAGATAGTTGTAAAACGGCACTAAATGATGCCGGAAAAACAGCAAAGGATATTCAACATGTTGTGATGGTTGGCGGAAGTACCCGTATTCCTTCTATAAAGGAATGTGTAAGTAAATTCTTCGATCAACCACTTTATGATAGCCTCAATCCCGACGAGGTAGTTGCTCTTGGTGCAGCAATTCAGGCCGACATCCTAGCTGGCAACCAAAAAGGGATGTTATTGCTCGATATTACACCACTTTCTTTAGGTATTGAAACGGTCGGCGGACTAATGGATGCCATTATCCCACGTAATTCAAAAGTTCCTTCACGGGCTGCCCGCCAGTATACCACCTCTGTCGATGGACAGGTTAATTTAAAAGTAGCGGTTTACCAAGGCGAACGGGATCAAATTTCTGACAATCGTCGATTGGGTGAATTTGTACTCAAAGGTATTCCACCGATGCCAGCAGGATTGCCTAAAATAGAAATTATTTTTGCCATTGATGCAGATGGTATCCTGAAGGTAACCGCCAAAGAATTACGTTCAGGGGTCATACAAGAAATTGAGATTAAATCTCAATATGGAATCAGTGAAGAAGATATGGCCAAAATGTTAATGGAAAGTATTACCAATGCTGAAGCTGACTTGAAAATTCGCTCGCTTTTGGAAGCACGTAATGAGGCAAATAATGTCTTGTTAGCAACGCAAAAATTCCTAGAACAAAATGATCAAATTCTTTCGGAAGAAGAAAAGAAAAATACCCTTGACCTAGCTAAATCCCTCAAGAAAACAGTCATTGGAGATGATAAAGATCTCATTAATAAAGCCATGGCTGACTTAAATGAGTACACCGCTCCAATTGCCCATAGAGCCATGGACGTGCATGTAGCTAATGCCATGCGAGGAACAAACCTCCGAGAAAAAAAGGAATAAACTACTTATCTACCATAACTTTTCACTTGCTTCCTCTTCGATTAACCCCTTGCCTCTGTGCTTGACAATTCCTATCTTTGAGAAATGAACCGATATACTTACCTGACACTTCTCCTCGGAATGTTTTCTATAACTCTGATGGCTCAAGTCAGTGAGCAACTGGAGAAGGAAATTGGAAAAATTATATATTACGACACAGAGATTAGCTTTAAAAACACCCCAGCCTATCTGATTGGCGTCCAACTTGGTGATACTTCTTTTGTTTTTTCCTATGGAAGCATTTCCAAAAATCAAGGCTCCGCTCCTCAATCAAACCATCTATTCGAAATTGGAGGATTGACCAAATCGTTCACCGCATTACTTTCGGGTATTTTAATGAATGAAGGTCAATTACACCCCGATTCTTCCATCAATAATTACCTTCCTGAACAATTCCGAAATCCAACAGCCAACTCAGTCAAGGTGTTAGATTTAGTTCAACATACAACTGGTTTACCTCGCCTTCCAATTGGTATTGGTTTAAAGGAAAAAGATCCCACAAATCCTTTTGGTCATTATACTAAGAATGATTTGCTAACCTACTATGCAGAAGTTGACTTCAGTCTTATTAAGAAAAACCAAAAACCTAATAAAAAAAAGCAAAAAAAACAATATAAATATAGCCATACCAATTATGCAATTTTAGAAGTAGTGCTAGAACTCGTAAGTAATCAAACTTATGAACAGCTTCTACAAAAATATATTTTCGAATCTTGCAAAATGACCCAATCTGGCGTTCATAATTTTACCACTGAGAACAGAAATAAAATGATAAAGGGACATAGTTTGGGTGGTCAGCCTACTCCACCTTGGCAAATGCGATCTTTTGCTGGTAGTGAAGGAATCAAATCTTCCATGGATGATCTTTTGAAATATATGAGGGCAAGTTTAAAAAATAAAACCCATAAGCTTGGACCAGTCCTTGCTCAAAATCAACAACCACTCGTTAAAACGGATATGGCCAAACATATTTTTGGTGGAAATGGATGGCATATTATCACCAACAAAAGTTATTACGATGTCGTTATGCATGCGGGAAGTACTACTGGATACCGAAGTTTTATGGGCTTCGTTCCAGAAACCCAAACCGGTGTAGTCATATTAGCCAATAGTCCACACAGCATGAATGGTCTCGGTCTGTTGGTTTTGAGATTGATAAATAATAATTGGAAAAGATCCAAGAAGGGATTAAAAACAGGAATAAACTAGTTTTTCTAAACCTTCCTCAATTTTTGATACTGCTTTCTTACAAGCAAGCTGTTGAATTAACAAAAATATTCTCCACTTTAGAATTCCTGCTTAATAAAGAACTACAGCGAAAGCTATATTCAAAGATCTAAAACATATGTATCTGTTCCATTCAATTAATTTGGGTAAATTTCCTAACTTCGCCAGTAGTTTTTTGGGTTATTTGGATTTCTATAAAGAAAGAGCGATCAATTAACCTGAGTATTCAATAGACTTTATTCTAAGTAATTATTTTCAAAAAACAATTAATGAAGAAGATATTAGTCGCAAATCGTGGAGAAATTGCTTTGCGGATTATGCGGACAGCACGAAAAATGGGAATCCGAACGGTTGCAGTTTATTCAGAAGCTGATCGTCATGCTCCCCACGTTAGATTTGCCGATCAAGCGGTTTGTCTAGGACCAGCACCTTCTAATCAATCCTACTTAATAGTTGATAAAATCATCAAAGCGGCCAAAGAAACAGGAACAGATGGAATTCATCCAGGCTATGGTTTTTTAAGTGAGAATTCTGAATTTGCCCAACGAGTACAAGCAGAAGGAATTACTTTTATCGGTCCCAATGTACATGCTATCGAGGTGATGGGTAGTAAATTGGCCGCCAAGGATGCGGTAAAAGCATACAATATTCCGATGGTACCAGGAATTGATAAAGCCATCACCGATACTGAAAAAGCGAAACTTATTGCCGATAAAATTGGTTATCCGATTTTGATAAAGGCTTCCGCAGGAGGAGGAGGTAAAGGTATGCGAGTAGTTGAAAATTCCAATGAGTTGAAATCTCAAATGGAAAGAGCTATCTCAGAGGCACTTTCGGCATTTGGAGATGGATCGGTTTTTATTGAAAAATATGTGGCCTCTCCTCGACATATTGAGATTCAGGTATTGGCAGATACGCATGGAAATACGGTTCATCTTTTTGAGCGAGAATGTAGCATCCAACGACGACATCAAAAGGTCGTAGAAGAAGCTCCTTCCGCTGTACTTACACCAGAACTACGCGCTCGAATGGGAGCAGATGCCTGTCGAGTGGCAGAGGCTTGTAATTACGTTGGAGCGGGAACGGTAGAGTTCCTATTAGATGAAAACCATAATTATTATTTTTTGGAAATGAATACCCGGCTTCAGGTAGAACATCCAGTTACTGAATTGATAACAGGAGTGGATCTAGTAGAGGAACAAATTCGAGTTGCAAGAGGAGAAAAGCTTAGATACCAACAAGATGATTTGGCCATCAAAGGGCATGCTATGGAGCTCAGAGTCTACGCCGAAGATCCAACCAATAACTTTTTACCGAGTGTAGGAGAATTACTGGTTTATCAAAAACCCATTGGAGAAAATATTCGAGTAGATGACGGTTATGAGGAAGGAATGGAAATCCCAATTTACTACGATCCAATGATTGCTAAATTAATTACCTATGGAGCAACTCGAGATGCCGCTATCAGTAATATGGAAAATGCCATCGCCCAATATCAAATTGAAGGAATTGAGACGACCTTGCCATTCGGATCATTCGTCATGAAACACCCGGCTTTTACAAGTGGAGATTTTGATACGCATTTTGTAAAGAATTTTTTTACCTCCGAAGCGATTGAAGAGGATTCAAAAAAAGGGGAAATGGTAGCCGCAATGGCAGCCTTGAAAGTATATCTAGAAGAAAGAAAAAAATTACGAGTTCCTGGTGTTATTAAACATTAATCTGTTTAAGTACATGGACAGAATTGAATTAGAATTCTATCGGACTCTTTTTTCGTCATACTTCGTTAAAAACCCTCGATGTAGCTACGCTTATCAAATTCGATCGAGACCTAGTAAGTAAATCACAGAACAAACCAAATTTAGGGTCCAATCGTTCTATATCCAGAAATCAACTTTAAAATCAAGATGACACCAGAAAATCCATACGAAGATTTTTTTAAATCCTCCCGAGACCAACCTCTTCGGAAGGATACTGGTAAAGAACCATTTGAGGAATCTTCAGAAGAAGCCGAAAATATTTTCGAAGAAAATATTCATGACAAAAGATTTAAGAATTCTAGAGAGTCCCTAGATGAAGTTCTAACTAGTTTACGGTTATTTCAGAAGGAGGCTACCAATTTTTCTAAATTATTGAGTGAAACAAGAGCCATTCAACATAAGGTCGTTAGTAGAATTAGTCGGATATTTTTGACCAATAAAAAAAGCCCTGATAAAAAATCACTGGCGGGAGAACGAGCCTATTATCGGGTTTTGACCAAAAAATTCAACAATATTATTTCACCCATGAAGTCTTTGGCAGAGATTCACTTGCAAACGGTGGAACAATTCAATAGAGATATTGACGAAGATTATTATTCAATTGATAAAGAAGATCACCAAATCAAGCAAGAAAAAAAACATGCTATTGACGGAATCAATTTACAACGAAGTATTTTAGCTGATGCCGCAGCAGACTTGGCCATTTTAACAGGTGCACTCATTGCTACTGAAAAGCGAATGGACCGTTATGTAGACATAGGAAATTATAACAACATATCTTCTTCTGAATTAAAATTGCTAATTGCTGATCGAGAAAATCTAACATCAGGTAGAAACCATCAATTTCAGTATGAAATATTTGATATTAATATTCTCGATAAAACTGTTTTACAATTGGGAGGTTATCAAAAAGAAACTAGTAAACAATATTTAAGTAAACTCTTGAAAGCCTTTAAAGCACGCTCCTAGTTTTTGTTAG
>CAZYAC010000227.1:0-8615 GCA_964645475.1 uncultured Saprospiraceae bacterium
GATTTTATATTTTCTAAATCCTGTATTTACCTAGTTGTTTATTTCTGGCGTTTTTCGACGCAACATTCAAAACACTCTATACGTTTTAATATGGCATTAAGAATCTTTATATTTAGCCATGAAAAAAATTCTACTCCCCTTATTTTCGCTCTTGTTTATTCTTTCCTGCACCTTTACCCAAAAAATTAAGGACGGCTCTATGGCTTTTGATCGCAAACAATACGCGGTCGCCATTCCTATGCTCAAAAAAGAATACAACAAATCTAAAAGTAGAATCGAAAAAGGTAAACTAGCCATGATGATCGGTGAGTCTTTTCGACACACCAACCAGTCTCCTGCCTCGATCGAATGGTATCTGACTGCTTATGATTTTGGTGCAGGGGAAGAGGCGCTCAAACAACATGCCTACGCCCTCAAACGCAATGGACAGTATAAGGAAGCCAAGGAGGCTTTTAAAAATCTTGGAATCGAAATTGGAAGTCCCTACGAATACCGACGAGAAATTCAGGCTTGTGATCTAGCCATCGGCTGGAATGGAGAAGATAAAAAATCCAGAGAATATAAAATTTCACCCGCTTCTTTTAATAGTTCCGATTCAGAATATGCTCCAACTATTTATCCAGATCAACAATTACTTTTTACTTCGGATCGGAGTGCAGCTACTGGGGAAGAAACGTATAACTGGACCGGAAATGCTTTCTCTGATATTTTCACGGTAAATTTGAATAATAACGAAATTGAAAATTTTAGTCCGCTCATCAATTCAGTACACAATGAAGGAACAGTGGCTTTTAACGCCAGTTTTACGGAGATGTATTTCAGTCGCTGCTATACAAACGAAAAGCGCGGTGATAATCACTGTAAACTAATGGTAACGACTCAAGAAGATAAGGCCTGGACCATTCCACAACCATTAAGTTTTGTAGAAGAGAAGGTCAACTACGGTCATCCCGCCTTATCAGCTGACGGACAAACGATGTACTTTAGCAGCGATCATCCGGACGGCTGGGGTGGTTATGATATATATTATGTGGAAAAATCGCTCGACGGTTGGGGCGAGCCCAAATTAATGAGTCGGGATATTAATACCCAAGGAGATGAAAAATTCCCTTCGGTCGATCAGGACACATTTTACTTTTCTTCGGATTACCACGCAGGCTTAGGAGGTTTAGATATATTTAGAATTTATAGAATGAAAAATGGACGCTGGAGTTCACCTCAGAATCTCAAGCCGCCTGTTAATTCTAGCGAAGATGATTTTGGTTTGGTGGTAAATACTTTAGCTAAAAATAAAAAGGGTGTTTTACAAAGTGGCTTTTTTAGTTCTTCTCGACAAGATGGAATGGGTGGGGACGATATTTATCAATACGAAAAAGTGGTTCCTCCTCCACCACCTCCCCCACCTCCTACTCCTGATACAGTTGAAACGGAAAAACCGAAACCGATTGTTTATAAAATGTTATTGGATGTTTATGTTTTAGAAAAAATTTATAAAATTCCTAACAATCCTAATAGTGCCGTTCTTGGTCGTCGTCCGCTGGGAGAAGCTACCTTGGACGTTAATTTTGGCAAAGAGAAAAAATCCTTTCCAGTAGGTCCAGATGGATTGGTACAAATCGAATTAGACGAAGAAACAGATTATCGATTCTTTGCTAGTAAAGCAGAATACTTAAACAATACAGGTAATTTTTCTTCCAAAGGAATTGGAAAAGACCCCGCTTCACCGATCAAAAAATTTGAACTGGAAATTGAGCTGGATAAAATATTCCGCAATACCGAAATCAATCTCGATAATATCTATTACGATTTTGACGACTGGGCCATCCGTCCAGACGCAGAACCAACCCTTAATCAACTAGCCACCACATTGGCTCAAAATCCTACTATTCGAATCGAGCTGGCATCGCACACCGACTGCCGAGGTCCTTCAACTTACAACGAAACGCTCTCTCAAAAACGAGCACAATCAGCCGTAGATTATTTAATTACCAAAGGTATCGCCACCGAACGACTCACCGCAAAAGGTTACGGTGAAAATGCACCTGCGGTGGAATGTAATTGTAAATTTTGCGAAGAAGAGGAACATCAAGCGAATCGACGGACAACTTTTAAAGTGGTGGATTGATTAGTAGATTAGTGAATTGTTTGATGTGCGGATTTTAATGAAAGAAATGAGTCAGTATTTCATTATCATTAAAAAAATCCAATTTTTCAGCACTCGCATTTTCCATATAGTCAATAAATCTCGAATATAGCTGTTCGTTCATAGTATTTTACAATTTCACTGTTTTCAATAAGAAATAATATATTACCTTGAATATTTTCACTTGTTTTGTATGTGGATCCAAATTTCTGTAAATTCTGGACAAATGCAGTAATAAATTTTTCATGCGGTTTTGAAAAACTAATCAAAATATTTCTATCATGATTATCCACTAAGGTATCTAATAGCGACAATCTAGTATCATTTATACTTTGATTATCTATGAATTTATCCATCTCTTTAAATTGAGATTTTAAAAACACTTTTTTATAGGTTGAATCTTCACGGATTTCATTATTAAAATTATTGATTGTTGAAATGGAAAAGGCAGAACTAATTTTATGTTTTTTTTGAACTTGACTATTTATGTAACCATAGGTGTTAGATTTTTTTATTAAATCAATACATTTTTTATAGATTTCAACCTCTGTCCTAGTAATCTCTCTTTTTTGTACATCTTCTTTTTTAGTATTCTCATCTAACTCGTTACAAGAATAGAAACATACAATTAAGAAAAGAAAACTCCACTTAGACTTTAGACTCAGAGGCTTTAACATAATTTTTTGATACTAATTTAATCTTTTTCAGAAATCAGTTCAACATAGTTTCCTTTAAACGTTTATTTTATTCATAAAAACTTATTTTTACACGATAGAATTATTTTATTAAAACAAATACCATCAAACAAAGCCAAACCCTCCCTACAGTCCCTCGCCTCAGCGCACTCAAAAACTCCCTTAGTTTTTATAAGAATCCGTTGCCACTGTTGATGGAAGGAATTGCGGAACATGGCCCTACTTACGCCTCTTACTTAGGTGGTGCCGAACGAATTATCTATACTTCCGATCCAGAGTTAATCCAATATGTTTTACAAAAAAATCAGAAAAATTTTGGGAAGTCTCGATTACAGACTAAAGTCTTGAGTCGCTTTGCAGGCAAAGGGCTGCTAACGGTAGAAGGCGATTATTGGCGACAACAACGACGATTGATTCAGCCGGGTTTTCATAAAGAAAAATTATCGGGATTGGTTGAAATTATGCTATCCGTAGTTGATAGTCAACTTGATTTACTGGAAGCTAAATTTGAAAAACAATCGGTTGTTGATATTTCTGAGGAAATGATGGAAATGGCTTTTCAGATTGTCGCCAAATCTCTTTTTAGTACGCACACTGAGGCACAGGATCTAAAAGACTTATCAAATAACATTACGGATATCCAGCGATTTGTGATCAAGCAGGTCCGGCAACCGTTCAAGATTCCATGGTATTATCTCAGTGGACAGTTTCGTAAAGCAGATCAAACCGCCGCTCACACTCGAAAAATATTACAAGACTTTATCAATTTTCGTCGTCAGGAAACAGGAGAACACCACGATTTACTAGACATGTTGTTATCGGCACGATATGAAGATACGGGCGCAGGAATGACAGATACCCAACTCGTTGATGAAAGCCTGATTTTCTTTTCTGCCGGACACGAAACCAGTGCCAATGCCCTCGCCTGGACCTGGTACCTCCTCGCCCAACATCCTGAAGTTATTGCTAAAATAAAAGCAGAAATCGCCGAGGTGCTTGAAGACCGCAATCCCAGTTTTACGGATTTGCGTCGCCTGTCTTATACAATGCAAGTGGTACAAGAATCCTTACGCCTCTACCCTCCTGCCTGGATCATGGACCGAATTGCGTTAGCGGATGATGAATATAATGGATTAAAAATCCCCAAAGGAACGATGATATTTCCCTTTATTTATGGAGTACATCGGTTACCTGATTATTGGAAAAATCCAGATGACTTTAATCCCGATCGTTTTGAAAAAAGTCATACCAAAGAGCGTTCTGCTTATTCTTATCTCCCTTTCGGTGGCGGTCCAAGAATGTGTATCGGAGTCAATTTTGCCTATATGGAAATGCAGTTAGTAATCGTACAAACCTTACGAAGAATGTCTTTTGAATTGGTAAATAAGGAAGCAGTAATTCCTCAACCATTGATTACTTTGCGAGCAGCAGGAGGGATAAGGATGAAAAAATCGAACAAAGCATAACGCAAATAACCCCTCGAAAACTGAACCATCTATATTTGGTTATTTAACTTTCATTTTATGCAAATTTCAAACTATGACCTTCACGAATTAATTATTTTTTACCTAACTTTACCATTCAAACACGTCAAAGAGTATACAAATATGGCTATTAGCCTACCGCTCAAATATCTGAGACTTGGCTAAAATAGTAACATAATTCCTAACATGTTCCTCTTCC
The DNA here is from genome assembly GCA_964645475.1 of uncultured Saprospiraceae bacterium. Taxonomy (GTDB): domain Bacteria; phylum Bacteroidota; class Bacteroidia; order Chitinophagales; family Saprospiraceae; genus JALZUU01. The sequence continues at coordinate 4,522 of CAZYAC010000227.1, forward strand.
CCTCATTAGGAATACTCTATTCTGCTCACATATTTAATTTTTATTTCTTATGGATTCGCAAAAAATACTCAAGCTATCTTCTCGACTAAATCTTAAATTTTCTATACTCCTACTGATTGTTTCTTTTTTCAATTCAACCGAAGTCTGGAGTCAATGTAACGTGGGTGGACCGATCTGTGAGGAAGCCAATCCAATCAGTTTTCCATTCAATGGACGAATGACCGACGATATAAATGGGGTTGGTGAAATAATGAATTGTAACGGACAAGGTTTTTTACATAATAGTAGTTGGTATAGTTTTACCCCTACAACTCCTTTTGTTTTCATTGATGTGACTGCCACCAATTGTACAACAGTTGGTGGCAATCAAGGGTTTCAAATGGGATTATTCGCTAGTTGTGATCCCTCCTCCCCTCCAATAGGAACGCTACAATGCGATTGTGCTGCCCCCGGACAAACCATTACACTTGGAGGAGTAGTCACGCCTGGCGAACCTTACTATATTCTAATAGATGGCTGTAGTGGTTCAGCCTGTGACCTTGAAATGATTGTAACTACAGGAACCGTCTTAGAGGTTCTCCCCTCCGCTATAGAAGCACCTGAAATTCCAATAGCTACGCCTGCTGGACCTACTTGCCAAGGAGCGCCACTCAATTTTAGTGTACCTCCAATTTCTGGAATCACAGAATATAATTGGAATCTTCCCAATGATGTTACGATTGTTTCTCAAAATTGCAATTCAATAAATGTGATCTGGGGAGCATCCTCTGGTGATGTTTCCGCTATGGTCATAGATAGCACAGGTGAGCAACTTACTGGGCCTGCACTTTCCATATCTGTGGATCCGCTCACCGCTAGCGTGGAAGGGAGCTATTGTGGATCTAGTTCCAATGGGTATCTTTTTAATAGTAATAATTTGATCTACGAAGAAGGAATATACAATCTAACAATTCCAGGGACTTATTGTGACACCTTGGTTACCCTTACCATCACCAATACGCAACCTATTCTCACTTTTTCCAGCTCTGATCAAACCTGTGAAGACGAAGGATTTGCTACCGTAGAGGTTTCGGGAACAGTTTTATCGTATACCTTTCTTTGGAGTACGGGTGACGTAACACCAACCATTGATAATTTGATCAGCGGTACTTATACCGTCACCGTAACGGACGAACAAGGTTGTTCAACACAAGGGATTATTTTTATCGAAGGTAATTTTGACCTAAATACCAGTAGTACACTAGCCGATTGTGACGAAGACAATGGTACCGCTACAGCGACTGTAACTGGTGGAATCACTAGTCCCGCTTTTGCTTGGAGTAATGGAGCTTCCGCTGAAATGATTACCGATTTATCTCCTGGTTTTTATTCCGTAACCGTGACGGATACCGAAACAGATTGTCAAGTTCACGAAAATATTGAGGTCAACGAAGACCCTGCATGTACGGTGCTCATTAGCGGTATCGCTTTTTTAAACGCAGTCAATTCAGATTGTGAAACAGACAGTACAAGTACACCATTCCCCTTTATACAAATTACTTTAAGTGATGGACAAATTGTTTATACGGATGAAAATGGTTATTACGAATTTACTGCCAAAGCTGGTGACTATTCCATTTTTGCCAGTAGTCCTTTTCCTGGTATTAATCCATTATGCTACGATAGTCTAATTGTAATGGCTCCTACGCTTGGTACAAACTATGGACAAAATGATTTTTACTTTTCTACCCTTCCTTACGGAGATCTTGTGGTTAAATTAGTTAAACCAAACGCACGACCTGGATTTGAACAGCGACCAAGGGTTTGTCTGATGAACGTGGGAGGAGAAACTTTATCTGGTGTTTTAACGTTTCAGTATCCGTCCTTACAGAATTTTGTCAGTGCTAATCCACTCGAAGATATTCACGATGAAGGTAACCAGACGCTCACCTGGAATTTCATCGATATTCCACCTGGAGCTATATGGATTTATCGTCCTATGCTGATACTGCCCGTAGGCACGCCACTAGGTACACCACTCTCTTATACCGCAACGGCAAATAGTGGAAATTTTGACGAAACTCCAGAGGATAACACGATCACTTGTAGCATTGAAGTTACGGGTTCCTACGATCCAAATGACAAAGCAGTCAACCCAGCCGGAGAAGGCGTAGAAGGTTTTATTCCTCCCACTGATACAACCTTGAGCTATACGGTACGTTTTCAAAATACAGGAACAGATACCGCCTTTACCGTCTTAATACGAGATACGCTCAGTGAAGAATTAGACGTTCGTAGTCTCCTTCCTGGGCCAGCAAGTCATAGCTATACTGCGAAAATTGTGGATGGAAATGTATTGGAATTATTATTTGAAAATATTATGTTGCCAGATTCTTTTGTCAATGAACCCGCCTCTAACGGTTTTGTAATTTTTGATATAGATTTATTACCCAATCGAGTAGAGGGGACTTTAATTGAAAACAGAGCGGCCATCTTTTTTGATTTTAATCCACCCATTATTACCAACGAGGTGAAGAATACCATCAAGCAATTAGTCGCTACAACCGTTCCTGAATTACCTATTAATTTACAGCTTGCACCAAATCCGGTGCAAGCAATTAGTACCTTAAGTTTTGAATTATTGGAAGCAGAAAATATTGAAATAACCGTCTATGATTTATTGGGTAATCTTCAGGAAAATCTAGTCAGAAAAGAATATTATCCAGTCGGAGAACATCATATTAAGATAGATACGGAAAATTATACGGCAGGTGTTTATTTTATTACTTTAAAAACTGATAAAGATCGAATGGCTACGGTAAAAATGGTTCGATTGTAAAGACAAGGCATGCTGTAGAGACAAGGTATGCCTTGTCTCTATAACCCGTTTTATCATCAAAAATATTTTCGAATAAATGAACCATTCGCCTGCGGAGCGGATTCAGCTGGTGTCGAGTCCATTTTAAAAAGTGTATCAAACCATTCCATAATAAAATCTGGAAATAGATCAACAATATTTTCCTGATAACCTAAAATTAAAAGTCCAAATAATACTATATAAAAGGTACTGGTAACCAATAGCGCTCGGCGTTTTATTTTTTTTCTTGTTCCTACTTCATCGTAACTAACCATAATTTTCAAGTTTTTGGTATTAATAGACTTCGTTATACTTCTTCATACAAAAGTGGATAAATGAACGAGGCTATTAATAAAACTATCTTAGGTCCCTACATATTTCTTAACGCTGGTTAACGAAATAATAATTTTTTTAAATTTGTCGGATTGGAGTTAATTTGGAGGTATTGGTGAAACTATTAAATGTTGTAGTTGAATTTGAATTTGAAAAAAGATGGTCGGTCTGTACCTGGTAGTAAATTTTAAGTTTTACGTTTGTAAATTGTGCAACGTAATGGGTCCTAAATCGTACATTTTTGCCGCGACCCTAGCAGCCCGTAAGGTGGTAGAGTTTTCAATTTACCCCGAAAACCTACCAAGAAAAGGGGCTGGCACACGCCCCGACCATCCCGGTCTTTCGACCTAATAATTTTTATTTACTCTCGTAAATCCGTCAACCAGTTAAGGCCTTGGATTTTGGTGTCAATTTCTCGAAAAGCCCGACCAGTCTGGTCGATCTCACTCTGCAAGGCGGTCACCTTTATGGTATTCACCGTATTATTATAGGATTGACCATGAATCTGAGCAGCCTGACGGATCAAACGCAATTGCTCCAACTGCATTTTATGCGCATCTCGAATAGCTAAATTTTCCATCAGCGTTTTACCTTCTTTATCCGTGGTAATCACATTGGTAATATTTATTTTAACGATCAATTTCTGCAAATCCACAATCGCTTTACGCAATTGCGCCATTAATTTAGCAGGATCTTCCTGAGGTGTCTTACCAGCTTGTATGACCATATTAGGTGTAATCCGACTGGTTAGACGGGTTATTTTTTTCTGTAAATCTGCTCGTAATAAAAGTGCTTCTGCTAATTTCATAATTATAGTTTTATAAATTTTTATTTAAATCGTTTTGCTTATCTCTTAAAGACAATACAAACATAGGCTTCTACTACGCAATTAATTTGCGTAGTTAAAAAATAATATAAATTTTAG